>NZ_NFIQ01000069.1 GCF_002159455.1 Flavonifractor sp. An306 | reverse complement strand
GACTGCTTTTCCTCGGCCTCCGCCAGCTGGTCCTTCAGCTCCTCCTGCCGGGCCTGGCTCTCGGCCTGCTCCTGCTTCAGGGCGTCGATCTCGCTCTGGGTCACCGCCCGTGCGCCGCCCATGAGCATGGTGAACATGGGCAGCAGAATCAGCAGCACCATAAATCCAGCCAGCGCCGCGACCATCATCCGGCGCTTGTCTGCCTTCTGTCTCTTTGGTTGTTTCTGTGTCTTAGCCACGTCGCTGTCTCCCTTTCTCCGCAGCCCAGGCTTCTTACACCTGCAGGAATTTCCGAATCGCCAATACCGAGCCCCCCGCGCCGATCACAAAGCCGGTGAGCACGAACACGCCCAGCACCTGCAGCGCCATGGGCTGGAAGGGCAGGACCTTGATAAGCTCAATGGTATCCGAGGTGGTGATGGCGCTGCTGACCAGCGCATAAAATCCCCACTCCAGCAGGAAGGCCACCACCGCACCGAACAGCCCCAGAATCAGACCCTCAAACACGAAGGGCCAGCGGACAAAGGAGTTGGTGGCGCCGCACATCTTCATGATGGCGATTTCCTCCCGGCGGTTGAAGGTGGCCAGCTTGATGGTATTGGCGATGATGAACAGACTCACCGCCAGCAGGATGATCACCAGGATCACCGCCACCGCCCCCGCCACGTTGCGGATGACGGTAAAGCCCTCGGCGATCTCGGGCGCGGACTTGGTCCAGGCCACCCCTGTAATCTCCCCCACCGCCGCCTCCGTCTCGGGCAGCTTGCTGATGTCGTCCAGGTAGATGTGGAACCGGTCCCGGTACACCTCGGAGGGCAGGCCCTCAAACAGCGGATTGCCCTCATAGTCGGCCTCAAATTCCTCCTGGGCCTCCTCCTTGGTGACAAATTCCGCCCGGGCCACGTTGGGTATGGCCTCAATGTCGCTCTGAAGGGCTCTGGCCTGATCCTGGGTCAAAGTGTCCTCAATATAGGCCGTAAACTGGTTCTCCTTTTCCAGATCGCTGAACATATTGGAGGCGTTCACCGCCACCAGGGTAAAGGACCCCATGATGAGCAGACAGCACACGATCATGCACACAGCCGCAAAGGACATCAGGCCGTGGGTGAAGATGCTGCGGAAGCCCTCCATGAAGAAATAGCCAAAATCATATCGTTGTTTCATTATTATAATACCCGCCTGTCTCGTCGCTGATGATTCTGCCGTTTTCGATGGCCACCACCCGTTTGGAGAAGCGGTTGACCAGCTCCCGCTCATGGGTGACCACCAGCACGGTGGTGCCCAGCTCGTTGATGCGCTCCAGCAGCATCATGATCTCCAGAGAACGCATGGGGTCCAGGTTTCCGGTGGGCTCGTCGGCAATAATCATCTGGGGATTGTTCACCAGCGCCCTGGCAATGGCTACACGCTGCTGCTCGCCGCCGGAGATCTCATCCGGCCTCTGGTCGCCCTTTTTGTCCAGGCCCACCAGCTCCAGCACATAGGGCACCCGCTTGCGGATCTCCCGGGGGGATGCCCCCACAGCACGCATGGCAAACACCAGGTTTTCCCTTACCGTCTTTTTTTCAATGAGCCGGAAATCCTGAAAGATCACCCCCAGGGTACGGCGCATATAGGGCACCTGACGGGGGCGGATGTTATTCAAATTGTAGCCGTTGACCATCAGACGGCCGGCCGAAGGCGCAATCTCCGCCGTAATGAGCTTGAGAATGGTGGACTTTCCCGACCCGGAGGGGCCCACCAGGAACACAAACTCCCCGTCGTCGATGCGCATATTGACCCCCTTCAGGGCCTTGGTCCCGTTATCGTAGGACTTCTGAATATCGATCAGACGTATCACTTGGTTACCTCATCCTATGTATTTCATCGTATCCGAATCAACCGGTTCAGCACCAGCAGGGACGCCGTCTCCGGCGTCCCTGCTGACAGCGATTCAGTTGTCGATGCCCCGGGAGATCAGATATTTCTTGACCATCAGCGCCACCTTGAAGGTGATGGCGTCGTCAAACTCCCGCAGGTCCAGACCGGTCAGCTTCTTGATCTTCTCCAGCCGGTACACCAGGGTATTCCGGTGGACAAACAGCTTCCGGGCGGTCTCGGACACGTTCAGGTTGTTCTCAAAGAACTTGTTGATGGTAAACAGAGTCTCCTGGTCCAGAGCGTCAATGGGGTTCTTTTTAAAGACCTCCTGGAGGAACATCTCGCACAGGGTGGTGGGCAGCTGATAGATCAGCCGGCCAATCCCCAGGTTTTCGTAGTTGATGATGCTCTTTTCCGTATCAAACACCCGGCCCACGTCGATGGCGATGCCCGCCTCCTTATAGGCCCGGGCCAGCTCCCGGATGTGGCCCACGATGGTGCCGATGCCGATGACCACCCGGATGTGCAGCTCCTCGGTGATCTTATCCTCGATCTGCTTGGCGATCTTGTACAGGTCCCGGGTCTCCGAGCCCTCGCTGAGCTGCTTGATCAGGGCCACGTCGGTCTCGCTGATGGACAGGACAAAGTCCACCTGCTTGTCGGGGAACATGGCGTGAACCACGTCTATGAGGCCGGGATCGGTGGTCTCCACCTGCCGGATGAGAAACACCGCCCGGGGCGCCTCGGAAATAAAGTGGAGCTCCTTGGCCCGCACATAGATGTCGCCCAGCAAAATATTGTCCGAAATGATGTTCTTGACAAAGGTGGCTTTGTCGTGCTTCTCCTCATAGTAGGTTTTGGCGCCGTTGAGGGCCACGGTAGCCATGGAGCACACCATCCGGGCCTCCCCGTCCTCCCCCTTGGCAAAGGCGGCATAATCAAACTGGGAGCCCCAGCCGGTCAGGGCCTTGAAGGTACGACCTTCAAACTGGACCGTCTCTCCCTCCCCGTGGTTGACCGCCTCCACTGCGCCGGGCCAATGCTCCCCGATGCAGCTGAGTTCGTTGCAAGCCACCACCGTTCCCTCAGAATCGATCACACCTATCGCCCGGTCTGTGCTGTCCTTCATTTGTAAGACAACGCTCTGAAAAATCCTGCTGGACATGGTGTCAGCCTCCTTCATATCTCGCTTCCTCCACCCCTCGCCGCCCGCAGGCGGGTCATCGGCTGGGAACACTTCACAAACGCCCGTTCTTCTTGCCTAACAGACAATATTATACCGATTCTTTTCTCTCTTTTCAATATCTCTTTGAAAGTTTTTTGTGGAAATTGCCGAAACCGCCTGCCCGCCATGCCGTCAGGCCATTCCGCCGCCGGGCTCAGACCCCCAGCGCCTTCCGCTCCTCTTCGTTCAGCGGCCGCCACGCTCCGGGCGCCAGAGCCGGGTCCAGCGTCAGCGGTCCCATGCTCAGCCGCTTCAGATAGCGTACCGGCTTGCCCCGGCTGGCCAGCATCCGCTTGACCTGATGGTATTTTCCCTCCCGCAGGGTGACCAGCCCGGCCTCCCCATCCTCCAGAATCTCCAGGCAGGCTGGGAGACAGACCAGGCCGTCCTCCAGGGTCACCCCCTGTTGGAAGGCCGCCGCGTCCCTTTCGTCCAGCCTCCCCTCCACCTGTACGTAGTAGAGCTTGTCCACATGCCGCTTGGGTGAGAGCAGCCGGTGGGCCAGAGGTCCGTCGTTGGTGAGGAGGAGCAATCCCTCGGTATCCTTATCCAGCCGGCCCGCCGGAAACAGGCCCACCCGCTGCAGGTGCTGGGGCAGCAGGGAGAGCACCGTGGGCTCCCGTGGGTCCTCGGTGGCCGAAACCAGCCCCGCCGGTTTGTGGAGCATCAGATAGACCAGCCGCTCCCCCGATATGGTCTGACCGTCCACCTGGAACCACGCGCCCGGGTCGTGCTTTTCCTCCGGTGTGCGGGCCACCACGCCGTCTACGCTCACCCGGCCCGCCCGCACCAGCTCCCGCACTTCCTTCCGGGACCACCGGCCCGTATTGGCCAAAATCTTGTCCAAACGCTCCATGGCCGTCCTCCTTGTCCTTTTTTCGCCTGTTGGTCATACCCCGCCCCCAGGCCTCATATGGATACAATACCAGCATATTGGGAAGGGAGCGTTGCGCTGTGTTTATTTTTACCGCCAAGGTCCGCAAGGGCCGAATCGCCGCGGTAGCGGTGGCCGCCGCGGTGGTGTGCGGCGTTTTGGTGACCGGGTCCGTCCTGGCGGGAGGGCGGGATGCGGCCGCTTCCGCAGCCGTCGATCCCAAAGGGGTCAAAAGCAACGAGGACCGCATCGCCTACCTGGGCAGCTACGGCTGGACCGTTTCGGAGGAGCCGGTCTCGGTGGAGGAGCTGCTCATTCCCGAGGAGTTTGACGAAACCTACAGCCAGTACCTGGAGCTCCAGGCCTCCCAGGGTTTTGACCTCACCCAGTACTGCGGCAAGCGGGTGAAGCGGTACACCTACCAGGTCACCAACTACCCCACCGGGGAGACCAATGTCCAGGCGGGCCTGCTCATCTACAAAAATACCGTCATTGGCGGAGATGTGCTCTCCGCCCAGCTGGGAGGGTTCATCCACGGCTTGGCAATGCCCTCCTGACGAAAAAAACGCGGCGCTGGCGAAGCGCCGCGTTTTTATGCCTTCTCGTCCTGGATCACGTGGACATTCAGGTGGTTGTAGGGAATCTCGATCCCCTCCCGGTCAAAGGCCGCCTTGACCTGCTCCAGCAGGTCGTAATACAGCTCCCAATAATCCCCAGTGGCACACCACACCCGGACAGTATACTCGATGCTGCTGTCCTGGAAGGCGGACAGGCGCACAAAGGGCTCCGGGGTAAACAGGGCCATGGGGTGGGCCCCCACCACGCCCTTGATGCAGGCAATCACCTGCTCCGGCTGGGCGTCGTAGGAGACGCCAAACACCAGGTCCACCCGGCGGCGCTCCGCCGTGGTGTAGTTGATGATCTTCTCCGCGGAAATCTGGCCGTTGGGCACCGAGATCACCTTGTTGTCCACCGTGGCCAGCTTGGTATAGGCCAGGCCCACTTCCTTCACCGTGCCGCTGACTCCACCAGCCTCCACATAGTCGCCCGCCTTGAAGGGCTTGGACAATAGGACCTGGATGCCGCCGGCCAGGTTGGACAGGGTGCCCTGGATGGCCAAAGATACCGCCAGGCCGATGACCCCCAGCAGGGCCACCAGGCTGGTCATGGGCACGCCCATATAGTCCAGCACAATACACAGCGTCATCAGCCACAGGATCACCCGCAAAGCCGCGTGGATGAAGGTATGCAGGCTCTGTTCCATCTCCAGGCGGACAAACGCCCGGTCAACAAGCTTCAGCACCACCTTCATCACCACCATGCAGCCCACAAAGAGCAGCACAATGGTCAGAATCTTCTGCAAATTCAAGGTGGTAAAAAAGCTGTTGACGGACTGGATGGTCTCCTCCGCGTCCTCCGGCGTCAGATTTGTAAGATTGGTCAGCATACAGCTCATCCTTTCCGGGCGTTATTTTATCATAACTTGTCTTTTTGGACAAGCCCTTCCATTGATGAGGCTGGAAATGGTAAAATCATTGTGCTATACTTGGAATATATCTGAAGAAACGGCGGTGGGGTATGGACGACACACAGAGAGACTTTCAGGAGCAGCTAAACCGGGAAACCGAAACCCGGCTGGAACAGATGGCGCGGCCGGACTACCTCTTTCCCAAGCGGTTTTCCCGGTGGGATTATTGCCTTTGGGGACTGGTAACCGTGGGCTGCCTTCTGCTTCTGCTGGCGGGGGCGAGGTTATGAGGGGAACCAACGTGGAGGAGCGGGTCGCTCGGGATGCTCTGTTCGGCTCTCTCCCCATTCTCTCCAACGAGCGGCTGTACGGCTTTGTGGACGCTCTGCTTCTCCTCTCGGGCTATTGCATCGCCACCTGGAGCTACACCCAGGGGGCCTATCTGGCCACCCTGGTGGGATTCCGGCAGCTGCTGCTCGGCGCCTTTTTCGGGGCCATTTTCATGCTGTGTATCTATCAGCTGCCGGTGATCCTGTCGGTGCGCTACGGCATCGACATCTGGGTCTGGCTGCGGGCGGTATTCGGTGGACGGGGCGTTATGGTGATGACGGTAATCATCATTCTCATCAACTATCCCTGGTACGCCGTATGCGCCGATTTGTTCGCCTCCTCCATGGTTCGGCTGGCGGGCCTGCTGGGCCTCTCCCTTCCCGGCGGCTTCCACCCGCTGCTGGGACTGGCCTGTGTGCTGCTGGGCACAGCGCTGGCGCTGCGGGGGCCGAGAGCCATGACCAAAGTGACCCGCATCCTGGTCCCCCTGCTGCTGGCGGTGGGGGTGCTGGTGGTGATTGTCGGGTTCCGTTCGGTCCCGTTCCAGGTCATCTGGGACTATCGCCCAGTAGAACGGGCCGGTGATCCAACGGCCTATCTGCTCTCCATTGAGGCCAATTTCGCCTTTGTTATCACCCTGGTGGGGGGTATGGCAGGAGTACCGCGACTGGTTCGCAGCGAGCGGGCCGGATTCTGGGCCGGTGTGCTGGGCCAGGGTGCGGCAGGCTCTTTCTTTGTGGTGGTAGGGGCCGTCATGGCCATCGCCATGGGACACGTTACAGGCCAGATGGTGGAGGACCCCACTCTGATGCTGGCTACGCTGGCTGCCCCCGCCATGGCCCTGTGCTCCCTGCTGCTGGTGGCTTTCGCCAATATCGGCACTCAGGCGGTGGGAGGATACCTCTACGGCGTGATGCTCAAGTCCGCCTTCCGGACCGCCAGCTATCGGGCCATTTTGCTGGTACTGGCCCTCTATGCCTGTATTCTGGTCCTCTGGGGCGGCGTGGTGGAGTATTTCGGGTCCTTCCTCACGCTGAGCGCCTGCATCTATGCCCCTCTGGCCGCCCTCCTCTTCGCGGATTTCTTCGTGGTACGGCGGCAGCATCTGGCCCTCCGCTCCGCCTTCGGGCTGCCCGGATACCAGGCCTACCACTACACCGGCGGTTTCAATCTGATCGGGCTGGCCTGCGTGGCGGCGGGCGTGGCCCTGTCTCTGGCGGTATACGACCCGGTCTCCGGCACGGTACGGTGCGCTGCGCTGTTCACCCTGACCCCCACCGGTCTCTCCTTTTTGGGTACAGGGGTTCTGTATGTCGTACTCAGCTGGCTCCCGCCCGTCCGCCGCTATTTACTGCAGGATCGAAAGGAAGTAACGGTATGAGCAGCAAAAAAATTGATACTACCCCCTTTGACCGGAAACGGGAGCCCCCACGGCAGAATCCGTTGATTATGCCGGCGTTGTGGTTTTGGAGCTGGCTCTCCACCCGGTCAGGCAAGCTGCGCATCCGAAAAACAGATATGGAGGGGCTTAAGCCCCCTTTTTTGGTCTTGGCCACCCACCACGCTTTTATGGACTTCTATGTGACCCCGCTGTGCCTGTTTCCCCACCGGGCCAACTATGTGTCGGAGCTGGAGGGGTTTGAATATTATGGAGAGTGGCCTTATCGCCAGGCGGGCTGTCTGGGCACCCGGAAGTTTGTCAACGACCTGGCCCTGGTCCGCAACATCCGCCGCTGCATGGATCGGGGAGGCATTCTGGTACTCTACCCCGAGGCCCGGTACGCCAATGTGGGCACCAGCTCCCTGCTGCCCCCTTCCACAGCCAAGCTCATTCACTATCTGAAGGTGCCGGTGGTAACCATCAATATGCGGGGCAATTACCTCCAGTCCCCCATCTGGAATCTGCGCAAGCGCAAAGGTGTTCAGCTGGAGGCCGACGTACAGCAGCTGCTGACGGCGGAACAGGCCGGCTCCATGCCTCTGGATGAAATCCAGGCCGCCGTGCAGGAGGCCCTCACCTATGACGAATACGCCTGGCAGGCCCACACCGGCATGGTCATCGACGTGCCCTGGCGAGCTGAGGGCCTGGAGCACCCCCTCTACCAGTGTCCTGCCTGCGGGACGGAATTTCAGATGTCCTCCCAGGGCGCGGAGATCTTCTGCGGCGCCTGCGGCGCCCGCTGGCGCATGACCGAATACGGTCAGCTGCAGGGAGTGGGCGATACTCCCACCCTTTTCTCCCACATTCCTGACTGGTATGAGTGGGAGCGCCGGCAAGTCATGGAGGCCTTGGCCTGGGACGCCTACGAGGAGGATATGCGGGTGCGGGTGCAGTCCCTGCCCAACGCGGTCAATTTTATCGAACTGGGCGAGGGCAGACTCCACCATGGCCCGGAGGGGTTTGCGCTGACCTTTACCGATTACGGGGCCAGTGAGCCCTCCACCCTGCGGTTTCCCGCCCAGTCCACCTTCTCGATCCACACGGAATACGACTACCGTGGACAGGGGGAGTGCATCACCCTCTCCACCCCGGACAACACCTATTTCCTCTACCCTCTGGAAGAGGGCTTCAGCGCCACCAAGCTTCAGTTTGCCACCGAAGCGCTCTGGCAGCGCGCGACAAAAAAGACCGCAAATATCTAAATATAACAGCAACAAACCGGGGTTCGCCGCAGCAGGCGAACCCCGGTTTACTGATAAAAAAGGACCTGCCTTCCGGCAGGTCCTTTGGGAGAGTAAAAATTACTCCTCGATGTCGATAACAACGCCGGAACCCACGGTACGGCCACCCTCACGGATAGCGAAACGCAGGCCCTTCTCGATGGCGATGGGGGTGATCAGCTCCACCTTCATGTCCACGTTGTCGCCGGGCATGCACATCTCAGTGCCCTCGGGCAGAGTGATGACGCCGGTAACGTCGGTGGTACGGAAGTAGAACTGAGGACGATAGTTGTTGAAGAAGGGGGTGTGACGGCCGCCCTCGTCCTTGCTCAGGACGTACACCTGGCCGGTGAACTTGGTGTGGGGGTGAATGGAGCCGGGCTTGCACAGAACCTGGCCGCGCTCGATGTCGGTCTTGGCAACGCCGCGGAGCAGGGTGCCGATGTTGTCGCCAGCCTCAGCGTAGTCCAGCAGCTTGCGGAACATCTCGATGCCGGTAACGACGGTCTTCTTCTTCTCGTCGGTCAGACCAACGATCTCCACTTCCTCGTTCATCTTGATGACGCCGCGCTCCACACGACCGGTAGCCACGGTGCCGCGGCCGGTGATGGTGAACACGTCCTCGACGGGCATCAAGAAGGGCAGAGTGTCGTCGCGGGGAGGAGTGGGGATATAGCTGTCAACAGCGTCCATCAGCTCCTTGATGCAGGCGAAGTCGGGATCGTCGGGGTTGCCGGACTCGCAGGTCAGAGCGTTCAGAGCGGAGCCCTTGATGATGGGGATGTCGTCGCCGGGGAACTCGTACTTGGACAGGACCTCACGGACCTCCATCTCCACCAGCTCCAGCAGCTCCTCGTCGTCAACCTGATCGCACTTGTTCAGGAACACAACGATGGCGGGCACGCCCACCTGACGGGCCAGCAGGATGTGCTCACGGGTCTGAGCCATGGGGCCGTCGGTAGCGGCGATAACCAGGATAGCGCCGTCCATCTGAGCAGCGCCGGTAATCATGTTCTTGATATAGTCGGCGTGGCCCGGGCAGTCAACGTGAGCATAGTGACGGGCGTCGGTCTCGTACTCCACGTGGGCGGTGTTGATGGTGATGCCGCGCTCGCGCTCCTCGGGAGCCTTGTCGATGCTGGAGTAGTCCTCGTACTGAGCCTGGCCCTTCAGAGCCAGATACTTGGTGATAGCAGCGGTCAGAGTGGTCTTGCCGTGGTCAACGTGGCCGATGGTGCCGATGTTGACATGGGGCTTGGTGCGCTCAAATTTAGCCTTAGCCATTTTGGATGTTCCTCCTTAATTTCTAATCATGGGGATAAACCCTGTTTCCACAATAAACGCGAAAACATTGTATAGCATTGCAGGAAAAAATGCAATACCTTTGTTGCAGGAAATGCCAAAAGACAGAGATTACTCCTCTTTCCGGCCCCGCTCAGCGATGATCTTGTCGGCAATGCTCTTGGGGATCTCCACATAGCTGTGGGGCTCCATGGAGTACTGGCCGCGGCCCTGCGTGGAAGAACGCAGGTCGGTGGCGTAGCCGAACATGCTGGCCAGAGGCACCAGGGCGTCCACCTGGGTGGCGCCGGGGCGGCTCTCCTGACCCTGGATCATGCCGCGGCGGCTGGTCAGGTCGCCGATGACGTTGCCCAGATACTCGTCGGGCACGATGACGGAAACCTTCATCACAGGCTCCAGCAGCACGGGATTGGCCTTGCGGCAGGCCTCCTTGAAGGCCATGGAACCGGCAATCTTAAAGGCCATTTCAGAGGAGTCCACCTCGTGGTAGGAGCCGAAGGTCAGGTGAACCTTCACGTCCACAACGGGGTAGCCGGCCAGGATACCCGCCTGCATGGCGCCCTGGATACCGGCGTCAACCGCGGGGATATACTCCTTGGGAATGACGCCGCCGGTGATCTCGTTGAGGAACTCGTAGCCCTTGCCGGGCTCGTTGGGCTCCACGGTGATGCGGACGTGACCGTACTGGCCCTTACCGCCGGACTGACGGGCATACTTGGTGTCCTGCTCCACAGGCTTCTTGATGGTCTCCTTGTAGGCCACCTGGGGCGCGCCTACGTTGGCCTCCACCTTGAACTCGCGGAGCAGACGGTCCACGATGATCTCCAGATGGAGCTCGCCCATGCCGGCGATGATGGTCTGACCGGTCTCCTCGTCGGTGTAGGTCTTGAAGGTGGGGTCCTCCTCGGCCAGCTTCACCAGAGCCAGGCCCATCTTCTCCTGACCGGCCTTGGTCTTGGGCTCGATGGCCACCCGGATCACGGGGTCGGGGAACTCCATGGACTCCAGGATGATGGGAGCCTTCTCATCGCACAGGGTGTCACCGGTGGTGGTGTTCTTCAGACCCACGGCGGCGGCGATATCGCCGGAGTAAACCTCCTCGATATCCTCCCGGTGGTTGGCGTGCATCTGCAGGATCCGGCCCATGCGCTCCTTCTGGTTCTTGGTGCTGTTGAGCACGGAGGAACCGGTGGTCAGCTTGCCGGAGTACACGCGGAAGAAGGACAGACGGCCCACATAGGGGTCGGTCATGATCTTGAAGGCCAGAGCGGAGAAGGGCGCGTTGTCGTCGGCGGGACGCTCGTCCTCCTCGTCGGTGTCGGGGTTCACGCCCTTGATGGCCGGGATGTCCAGCGGGGAGGGCATGAAGTCCACGATGGCGTCCAGCAGCTTCTGCACGCCCTTGTTGCGGTAGGAGGTGCCGCAGGTCACGGGAACCAGCAGGTTCTCAATGGTACCCTTGCGCAGGGCCCGGCGAAGCATATCCTCGGGGATGGGCTTCTCCTCCAGGGCCAGCTCCATGATCTCGTCGTCGATGTCGGCGCAGGCGTCCACCAGCTTGGTGCGGTACTCCTGGGCCAGCTCCATCATGTCGGCGGGGATCTCCTCCACCCGCATGTCCTTGCCCAGCTCGTCGTAGTAGATGTCGGCGTCCATCTCCACCAGGTCGATGATGCCCTTGAAGGTATCCTCGGAGCCAATGGGGAGCTGGATGGGCACGGCGTTACACTTCAGCCGGTCGTGGATCATGTTGAGCACGTTGTAGAAATCGGCGCCCATGATGTCCATCTTGTTGACGTAGATCATGCGGGGCACCTTGTAGTGGTCGGCCTGGCGCCACACGGTCTCAGACTGGGGCTCCACGCCGCCCTTGGCGCACATGACGGTCACGGAGCCGTCCAGCACGCGCAGGGAGCGCTCCACCTCAACGGTGAAGTCCACGTGACCCGGGGTGTCAATGATGTTGATGCGGGTCTGGGGGAACTGCTGCTTGGAACCGGTCCAGTAGCAGGTGGTGGCGGCGGAGGTGATGGTGATGCCGCGCTCCTGCTCCTGCGCCATCCAGTCCATGGTGGCGGTGCCGTCATGGGTCTCACCGATCTTGTAGTTGACGCCGGTGTAGTAGAGGATGCGCTCGGTGGTGGTAGTCTTACCGGCGTCAATGTGAGCCATGATGCCGATGTTTCTGGTATTCTCTAAGGTAACTTTCCTAGGCATACTCTAACTCCTTATTACCAGCGATAGTGCGCGAAGGCCTTGTTGGACTCGGCCATCTTGTGAGTATCCTCACGCTTCTTGACCGCGGAGCCGAGGTTGTTGGCGGCATCCATGATCTCGCCGGCCAGCCGCTCCTTCATGGTCTTCTCGCTGCGATTGCGGGAGTAGTTGGTCAGCCACCGCAGACCCAGGGTCTGCCGGCGCTCGGGACGAACCTCGATAGGCACCTGATAGGTGGCGCCGCCCACGCGGCGGGCCTTAACCTCCAGGGACGGCATGATGTTCTCCAGAGCGGTGGTGAACACGTCCAGGGGGTCCTTCTCGGTCTTTTCCTTAATGATATCGAAAGCTCCGTAGACCACTTTCTGGGCCACGCCCTTCTTGCCGTCCAGCATGATGCTGTTGACCAGCTTGGTCACCAGGACGGAATTGTAGATAGGATCGGGCAGGACCTCCCGCTTGGGTACGTTTCCTCTTCTGGGCACTTTGCTTCCCTCCTTCATAGTATGATTTCATAGGTACTCGAAGGCTTTCAAAAAGCCCCCGTGTAAGACAAGTGCCTGCTTGTCCAGTGCCCCACAGAAAACGCCCCTATTATATAGGTAAGCGCCTCCGCAAGGACAACTGCCTTGCGCTTCACGCGCGTAAAAATGTCATGGGAATTTGAATCGAAGCCTCTGCTGAGCAGATTACTTCTTGCCGGCCTTGGGCCGCTTGGCGCCGTACTTGGAACGGCCCTGCATCCGGTTGGCAACGCCCTGGGCATCCAGAGTGCCGCGGATGATGTGGTAACGCACGCCGGGCAGGTCCTTGACACGACCGCCGCGGATCATGACCACGGAGTGCTCCTGCAGGTTGTGGCCCACACCGGGAATATAAGCGGTCACTTCGTAGCCATTGGTCAGACGCACACGGGCGATCTTACGCAGCGCGGAGTTAGGCTTCTTCGGGGTGGAGGTACGAACAGCGGTGCACACACCTCTCTTCTGGGGAGAAGGCAGGTCGGTCTCCCGATTCTTCAGAGTGTTCAGACCCTTCTGCATAGCGGGAGAGTTGGACTTGTAGGTCACGGCCTCGCGTCCCTTCCGGACGAGCTGGTTAAACGTAGGCATGGTTTTCCTCCTTTCTTCTGTTCTGAAATATATATTTTAACGGAATAAGCAAAAGTTATACCGTTAAAACCAAATTTAGTGCAGCAGCGCAGCCACTGCGCTGCCCACGGCAATGCCGCAGGCGGAGCCCAGCTCCTTCATCTGAGCCACACGCTCCACCGGAATGGACCGCTCGCCGCACAGAACGGCAATGGGGTCGGTCACCCGGGGGTCGGCGTCCTCCGCCAGAAATACGCGGGCGGCTTTCCCATCGTTGATGGCCCGCTTGGTCTGCTTTACGCCCACCACTTTGGGCCCCTGCTTGAGTTCCGCCAGCATCAGCCTGCCGCTCCTTCCTTTGTTACATTAACGGGAAGCGGCGGATCCCCGGCTTCCTCACACTGGCAGGCACACCTGCGCAATTTGGAATTATACCATATGACATTTTTGAAGTCAATTAGAAAATCACTAGATTTCTCAGGCTTTTCTGGACTTTTCCCGGTCAGATATACCAGAAGGGCCTTTTCGCCCTCAAACAGGCCGGCAGGGACCCTTCCGGCTGTTTCTTTTTGTTATCGTTTGTTGCCGTTTTTGGTGCCAAAACCGCAAAAAATGTTGCCGAGTCCTTTTTTCTTTTTCTCTGAATCCATTGGGGCGCAATGGGTTGATGGTTTGCGACAAAATTTCCTATTGACTTTTTGACCCCGAACCGGTTACAATATGGTTACAATTCAGCAACCAACAAGTAACAGACTGTAACAGGAGGATTCCTTACCATGAAAAAACGAGCCCTTCGTGCGTTCGTCTGTCTGGCCATCTGTTTTACCCTGGCCGGGCCGGCCTACGCCACCGAGAGCGGCGTCACGGTTACCGTAAACGGTACCGCAATTGAGACGGGATTTGCCTCACAGGTACTCAATAATCAGACCTACGTCTCTTATCTGCCCATTGTGAGCGCGCTCTATCCCGACGCCACCGCAGTTTGGGCCAACAACCAGGCGGAGGTCACCGCCCCGGGTCTGAAGCTGTGCATCAAGCCGGAAGCCAAATATATTGTAGCCAACGGCCGCTACCTCTATGTCCCCGACGGCGTCAAGGTAGACGGTGCCCACATTCTGGTTCCGGTGCGCACCCTGTGCCAGGCGCTGGGCGCCACCGTGACCTGGGACGATGCCACGTCCACCATCACCATCGCCGCCGGCAGCGGCCCCATCGCTTCCGGAGACAGCTTCTACAACTCCACCGACCTGTACTGGCTCTCCCGCATTATTTATGCGGAGAGCGGCAACCAGTCCCTGGAGGGGAAGATCGCCGTGGGCAACGTGGTGCTCAACCGTGTGGCCAGCTCCCTGTTCCCCAACAGCGTGTATGACGTGATCTTCCAGCGCAACCAGTTCACCCCCGCCTCCAGCGGCAGCATCAACCGTGAGCCCAGCGAGGACGCGGTGATTGCCGCCAAGCTGTGCCTGGACGGCGCCAACACCGCTGACAATGCGCTGTACTTCGTCAATCCCAAGGCCTCTCCCAACAGCTGGGCCTCCCGGAACTGCACCTACGTTGCCACCATCGGCGCCCACGCCTTTTTTGCCTGAATTGTAAAAGGGGCCTGACCCGCAGGGTCAGGCCCCTTTTGATTTTTCTTTGGATTTTTTAAAATAACTCTTGACTTAAAGAAAAAACCTGCTATAATAATCTCTGCTGCTCAGCTCAACAGCAGCAAACAATAGAATAGTTGGAGTAGTATCGAAGTGGTCATAACGAGCACGACTGGAAATCGTGTGGCCGTCAAAAGCGGCCCGAGGGTTCGAATCCCTCCTACTCCGCCAGACAAGAGGACACAACGCAAGTTGTGTCCTCTTGCTTTATATTCAAAAAGGAACACCAGCCATTGCCTGGTGTTCCTTTTTTGAATCGCCCGAATGCGACCGCCGCATATGGATCTCTACCGCCCTATTTGAATGTCAACCCCGCAGATTTCGATATGGTCCAGCGCATCCAGATCAATAAAACTCTCGTAGCCCTGCACGATCCGCAGCTCTCCCGTCGCATTGTTGCTGCCGCTGCCCGCCCGGCTGCCGAAGGGCGCATAGCGGGTTTCTAGCTGCATGACGTTACCCTCATGGTCATACAGAACAATGGTGGGATCTGTGATGTTTGTACCGTTGGGATAGCGCTGACACTGCCCGATCAGCCCCTCTCCCTGGAAAGAAAGTGTGATGGAAACAGGAGAAACTGTCAGTTCTGTCAGGGTGGCAGTGGTGTCCAGTACAGGGACGGATACCTGCGGTTCCAGCCGGATGCTCTGATCCGCCAGGTCCAGTCGGATATCCCGGAAAGACCAGCTCCCCTCGAAGTCACAGGCCCCATTGCCATGGCTGAGTTTGCCCAGCGTCAAAGAAAGGCTCTTCCCATCCAGAGACTCCTGACAATTCATCCAGAGGACAAAGCGAAGATGGTTGTCCATCTCGCTGTCATCTGGGATCTGACTGATATACCACGCTCCGGGGTGTCTGGCACCTTCGCTGACGTCAATGTCGATTTCTTCGATCCCATATGGGAGAGGTGACCCCTGCTCCGTCAGCACAGTTCCCTCGGGGGCTGTAACCTCTATTCCCACATACAGGCGGTTGTCGTCGCCGATGCAGTCGGTAAGGGTCATGGTCCACCCATCCACAGTTTGGCTCAGGTTCAAAATCTGACTGTTCTTCTGGTAGACATAGGCCGCAGACGCTCCAAAGTAGGTCTGCAGGACTGGCTTGAGCAGAAATACAGCTCCCGTTGTGAGCATCAGCAGTCCCGCAATCACCGCTGCGACCAAACCTACCCAGAAAAGCCCCCTGGGCTTTGCGTCCTTCCGGTCCATACCCGTCAACGCCTCCTCCACATAGGCAGACCAAAAGGATAATAGGAGAAGAAGTCTTTCGGCAGACGCATGGCTCTGGGATACTGGTTCCGCTGTGCGGCTGCATTTCCGCCCCGGCAGTCTTTATACCATTGCAGGCGGATCTGCTGAACCAGAAGTGTGGGCAGATGCTCCAACTGATGCTTATTCTATTTCATCGCCATACCTCCTTCCTTGATAGATCCCTCCAATGGTCTTCCATGTTTCAGGCATTTACAACTCTGCCACAAACTCATAGGAAACCGCAATGATGTTGTAAACATCATCGTATGTAAACAGCCGGTAGTGCCGATAGATGCCTTTGTCAAAGTCCTCCCGCACTGGCAGAGACTTCAGCCAGGTGCTGTCCTCAATTAAATCGAAGGAACTGCCATCCAGATACTCCGTCCCAGCCATATTTTCATAGGTGTCCAATTCACAGGTAAAATAGGCCAGCACCTGCCGGAAGGTGAGTGTATAGGGAAACCAGTCTTTTTCGTCCCTGCACTGGGAGATTAGATGGCCATTGATGTCCCCCGTAAAGGTCAGATTGTTCAGAGCATCCTGTTTCACCTGATCCAGATAGATGCAGTCCCGTCCCTTCAAAACACCTAAGCAGGTATTAACAGCAGTCGCTTTTTCCATAGGCAATTCTCTTTCATCAGCTTTCATGGGTAATACAGAAAATCTCCTGGTTTAAGTCAAAGTAGATTACCATCAACTCGTCGGTGATCTCCGGGTTGAAGGACAGATCCATAATGAAAACTTGTTGATCCATCTCGTCATCCACCAGACTGCCGAACCGCTTGAGCTTCAAAAAGTCCACCATCTCGGCAAAGGACAGCTTGGATGGGTCGGTTCCCGGAAAAAGTTCCGCCGCAATATCCGGGCCTACATCGTCCCGGTGGAACTCCATGAAAAATGTCACAACGCTATGGTAGCGGCTGTCCTCGTCCGCCAGCGCCGCTTTGATGGCGGCTTTGGCCTTTTCCGCCAATTTCTCCGCCTCATCCAGCATTTCTCCCACCGCATCCATAGCAGCAGGATCAGCAGTCAGTTCTTCCTCTACATCGAAGAGAAAGGGCAGTCCCGATTCCTCGGGAAAGTTGAAGATTTCCTCGCCGGGTGTATATGTAAAATCAATGCGTTTACAGTTCAGTTTCATAATGTTATCCTCCTTACCCCTCAATGTTGGCAGTTTTGAGGCCCTTTTTCAAAGAGCCGTAGACCGTCACCGCATGGTCGGTGAAGATCTCGTCGCAGTCAAACCAGGCGGTGAAGCTGCCGCCGGAGGTGACGGACAGGCTCGTCATGCTGATCCGCCGGGCCAGTTCTCCCTCTGTGATGGGGTCGGTTTCCGGGTCACGGGGATTTTCTTCATCTTGGGAGAGCCAGTTGTTGGCCAGCTCGGTCAGGTTCTTGGCTGCAAGCTCCCGCATGGCTTTGTCCCAGGTGTCACAGTCGGCCAGCAGCTTCTTGGCGGCACTGCGGGCGCGGGTCCAGGAGGGCTTGCTCTCGGCATTGACTTCCAGAGAAAGGCTCACATCCTTTCCGCACCACTGGATTTCGCCCTCGAAGGTATCATAGTCCTTGTCCAGTGTCAGTTCTCCCAGCACCTGGTCCTGGATCACCACTGGCTTGTGGTACTCGTCCAGAACGGCCTGGAGTTCCGGGCAGTCCTCGTGGGCCTTGACCACCTGGGAAATACACCAGGGGCGCACCACCAGATCCTTTGCCAATTCTTCTTTCATCCGGCGGATCTTCAGGCGGCAGATCTGCTCCTTGCCAAAGCGTCCCCAGCCCTTGTCGCTAT
>NZ_NFIQ01000068.1 GCF_002159455.1 Flavonifractor sp. An306 | reverse complement strand
CGCCTCCAGTGTAAAGGAACTATTCAAATTGTAAATGGCTGTTTTCAGTTGACCAAAATTGGCGTTTTTCGCCTGACCCGGAATGGCGATTATCGCCTGACGCTAACATCCCTGGTATCTCTGGAGATAAATACCCAACACATAGAATGAAAAGGATCAAAATGACTCATATAAACAGAAATGGCTAAAAGAACTTGAAGATAGTACTTCATTGTTATAACTCCTTTCGAGCGAATCATGAAGAAGGTGAGGACACGGAATTAGCATCTTCTTCGGCCTGCTTTATATATCCGTGGTCGGAAGAAAACACAAAAAACCGCGCACAACAACCGTACCCCCTCCGACGACGGGGCTATACGGTTATTGTGCGCGGTGCATATCACTCAACCATTTGATAGCAACTCAACGCTTTGTGTTATAAACTCTCAAAATTTAAAAATTAGCAATCAACAAGTAAATTCATTAAACACAAATATCAAATACAAAAACTCTCATGTGGGCTACAAGGCCACCTTTATGCTACCTCAAATTACGGTAGTATGTGTGAACGGAGTGTAAATTTAACCGTTTCGCAAATTTTCTAAAAACAATTAAGGGTGGAAAGATACCTTCCCACCCTTAATTTAATGACATTGGCGCCGCAGCGGTCTTTTTTTATTGCAGCAGTCTGCCCAGAGGCCCCCGCTTCAGCTCCACCGCTTTCTGGGGGCAGAGCTCATGACAGCAGTAGCAGCGGATGCAGGAGCTGGGGTGGACTCTGGCTTTGCCGTTTTCCATGGTGATGGCCTTGCCTGGGCAGGATTTCTGACAGATGCCGCAGCCCACGCAGCGGTTGGGCCGGATGCGGGGCGTCTGGGACAGGAGCGCCTTGCACAGCTTTTTGGCTGGGGCGGCCAGGGGGCCCAGGAACTCCATCAGATCCCGCCGCACATTGGCGGGGAACCGGTAGTCCGGGATGCGCAGCTGCTCCCAGCTGCCTCCCACCAGCTCCACCTCCTCCGCCCGGTTGGGGGTCAGGCCCCGGCGCTGGGCGGCCAGCAGCAGCGGATTGGACTCCCGGGGCAGCCCCATGAGCTCCGCCGCCGCTACGTCCAGAGCCAGGGGATTTTCCGACACCAGCAGCAGACCCACCCGCCGGGGGGTGCCGGAGGCGCCGGGTCCCTCCCCCTCCATGGCCAGAACCCCGTCCATGATGGACAGCCGGGGGGAGAGGAAGTCCGTCAGATCCAGCACCACGTCGGCGAAATCCGTCCGGTCCGGATGGCTGCCGTGAAAGCCCACCTTGGACAGGCCGGGGATGATGCCGAAATTGTTTTTCACCGCTCCGGTCATGCCCATCAGCACGTGGGTTTTCATCTTACACAGGTCCAGCACCCCATCGGCCTCCGCCGCCGGAGCGATTACCTCCGCCTGGCGGAGGGCTTTTCCCCGGGGCAGGGACACCAGCCGGGTGGATGCGTCACAGCACACCTCCGCCCCCGATTGGGCGGCGGCCTGGGCCATGCCTGTTTTCTCGTACAGGTGCCGGAGGGTGGACTCCTTCTGCAGAGCGCCGCCGGGGCTGTCGGCGATCACCGCCCGCCCGCCCGCCTGGGCGACCAGTTTGGCCACCGCCGCCACCACTGCCGGGTGGGTGCAGATTGCCGACTCCGGCGGGGCGGGGCGGAGCAGATTGGCCTTCAGCAGGATCCGCTCCCCCGGCCTGACAAAGCGGCCCATCCCGCCCATCTGCTCCAGGACGGCCCCCAGGGCCGTTTCCACCTGGTCATAGTCGGGGCAGGGGACCACATAGACCCGATTTCCCTCCATGGCTCAGTCCATGGACTTGGGTCCGAAGCCGTGGGGCAGCAGCTCCTTCAGCGACAGCTTCACAAAGCTGTGGTCCTTCCGGGCTACCAGCACGGTGAGGTCGGGCGCGAATTCATACAGCATCTGCCGGCAGGCGCCGCAGGGCCAGCAGGGCTCGGTGGAGTTGCCCACCACGGCGATACGGGTGAGATCGTCCCGGTGTCCCTCGCTCACCGCCTTCACCAGGGCGGTGCGCTCGGCGCAGATGGTGGAGCCGTAGGCGGAGTTTTCCACATTACAGCCGGTAAAGATGGTGCCGTCGGCACACTCCAGCGCCGCCCCCACGGGGAAGTGGGAGTAGGGTACATAGGAGCGCTCCAGCATGGTAAAGGCCAGTTCCACCAATTCCTGATCGGTCATATTGGCCGCCTCCTTCCATAAAAAAGTGGTACAACGGATTGGAAATCCATTGTACCACAGGGTTGAGTTTTCTGCAACGGGAGCCGTTACCAGGTTGTGCCCAGGTTGGGGCGCACATCCAGGTCGATGATCTCCCGGGCGTCGTAGAACTGCTCGTACCACTTCAGGGCCTTGCCGTTGCGCAGAGTGGTGCCGTCGGGGTGGAGCCGGTCGCAGATGACGGCGGAGATGTCGTCCTTGATATAGGAGAAGGAGTTGATGCCCACGCTGGCGAAGATCCGGAAGCCCTGGCTCTGAAGATACTGGAATACCGGGCCGGTGGTGTGCCAGTCGTCCCCGTCGGGGCGGCCGCCGTGGGGATAGAACAGAATATTGGTGGGACCCACCAGGCTGCCCACCTCCTCGGCCCAGCGGACGGTGTCCCGCTGAATGGACTCCAGGGGCCGGCTGTCCAGCCGGATGTGGCCCCAGGTGTGGGAACCGAAGGTCCAGCCGGTCTCCTTCAGCCGCTCAATGATGGGCTTTACCGCCTCGATCTCCGCCTGGCGCTTGGCGTCGAAGGCGGGGCGGGCGGGGTCGTCGGCGGCGATGTCGATATCGTTCTGGGTGCGGTAGCCGAAGATGCCCTCATACCCGGTGAGGGAGTAAATGGCCTTGGCGCCGTTGAGGGAGAAGTCGGGGTGCTCCAGCACGAAGTTGTCCAGAATGGGGGTGGCGTCCAGGTCTTGGGTCAGGGAGACCTCCCCGGTGAAGGGGTCCTTTGTCTCAGCCCAGATTTGTCCGTCCTCTCCCAGCACCAGCTTGGAGGTAAAACCCTCCTCCAGCATGTACTGGTAGTAGTTCACGTCGTCAAAGGAGATCACCAGGGGCTTTTTCCCCTCCGGGAGCATCAGGGTATTGCGCTGCATCCGGGTGACGCCGTTTTCATCGGTGACCTCGCTCCACACGTCGCCCATGTTCACCAGAATATAGCCCTTGTCGTACACGCTCTGCAGGATCTTCTTGAACTCGTCGGCGGTCACCATCCAGTCGTCCAGGCCCTTCTGCCGGTCGGCGGGGATGGCGCTGGAGAAGGTGTACTCAGGATAGGCGATGACGGGATGGAAGAACAGATGCTCCACCACCTGGTCGGGGCCCCAGGCCTGGGTGAGCTGGTCCTCGCTCCAGTAATTGCGCACCGCATCATAGGGATCGGGGGTAGGCGTGGGCTCCGGCGTGGGAGTGGCCTCCGCGGCGGGGGTGTTGTTGGGCCCGACTGTGTCGGAGCCTTTTCCGCAGGCGGCCAGGGGGAGCATCAGAGCGGCCGCCAGAGCCAGCGCGGCCGTGCGCCGAAACATACCATTCATAGGGATCGAACCTCCTGTTTCTTTCTAGGCACCATCTTACGACACAGTACGGGAAAAGCAACTACAATTCGATGACAAATCCTTAAGATTTTATGTCGCCCGGGGCGGGGACCCGGTGGACCAGCAGCATGGACACGCCGCCGGTGACCGCCCCGGTAACCAGAGAGCAGAACAGCAGGGGGGGCAGGTAGACCAGCGGGGCCCGACCGCCCAGCACCACCATAGCGGCCAGGATCTGCCCGGTGTTGTGGGCGGCGGCCCCGGCGATGGACACGCCGAAGAGGGACAGGCAGCTGAGCCGCAGCAGCAGGGCCATCACGGCCAGGGCCAGCAGCCCGCCGGACAGGGAAAAGGCCAGGGCGGTCAGGTTCCCCCCCAGCAGGGACCCCAGCAGGCACCGGGCCAACAGGATCAGCAGGGCATCCCGGCCGGACAGGCGGCACAGGGCGTATACCGTCACCAGATTGGCCAGGCCCAGCCGCAGGCCGGGGAGGGGAAAGAGCACCGTCAGGGGCACCAATCCCTCCGCCACCGAGAGGGCCAGGGCCAGGGCGGTGAGCACCGCGCAGCGGGTCAGCCGCCGCAGGGATGTGGACAAGAGGCTTCACCTCCGGGTTGTTAGGAAAAATTTGGCCGAAACGGGGAACTTTCAGCCGGTTACGGCGTCTATTCCCTCAGAGGTTTCCCCCTCCAGAGCAATCACCAGCCGGTTGGGCAGGCAGATGAGCTGCTGTCCCGCCCGGCTGGCCCAGCCGGTGTGGACGCAGTCCTGGCCGGGGCAGCTGCTTTCCACGATGCGGATGCGGCCGTGCTCGGCCTGAATGGTCAGGGGATAGGGGGCGTCGTCTACCTCCAGAGTTACCGGTTCAGTCAGGGTGGTCAGATTGTACTGTGCGATGGTTTCACCATCTAAGACGACGCGGGCCGACAAAAAGTTTCCGCTTTCCTGCCGGAGAAAAAAGAGAAGGGCCACGGCGGCCCCCACCACCAGAACCGCCACCAGCAGATCCCAGGGGGTGGGCCGCCGCCGGTCAGCGGCGGATAATCTGGCAGTCATAGCCCAGCTCCTCTCCGGTAAAGGTAAACCCGGCCTCCAGTCCCTCGGTGACCAGCAGCTGGTTTTCCCCGGTGCACAGCACCAGCTCAAAGTCGTCCCGGCTCCGCCAGAACTCCAGGGCCTCCTCCGGCCCGGCCACAAACAGGGCGGTGGAGAGAGCGTCGGCCAGCAGATGGTCGGCGGAGATCACCGTCACCGATTTCAGGCCGGAGTCCGCGGGATAGCCGGTTTCGGGGTCGATGATGTGGTGGTAGCGCACGCCGTTTTCCTCAAAATAGCGCTCATAGCCTCCGGAGGTGGAGGCGGTCTGGTCCTCCAGAGAGAGGATGCACAGGTACTGGCTGTCGTTCTCCGGGTCGGCCACCCCCACCCGCCAGGCTGTGCCGTCGGTTTTGGGGCCGATGGCGGTGATGTTGCGGCCCAGGTCCAGCAGGGCGGAGGTGATCCCCGCCTCCCGCAGGGCCTCCTCCGCTTTGGCGGCGGCGTAGCCCTTGGCTACCGCGCCCAGGTCCACCGCCATGCCCGCCCGCTCCAGCCGGGCGGTGCCCGCGGCTTCGTCCACCGACAGCCCCTCGCTGCCCACCAGAGCCATGGCGGCGGACAGGGTCTCGCTGTCGGGCACGTGCCGGTTCTCCCCGGTAAAGCCCCAGGCGTCCATCACCGGGGCGATGGTGATGTCAAAATCGCCGGGCAGCAGCTGGGAGATGGATTTGGAAAAAGCCAGCAGGCGGGCTGTGTCCGTATCCAGGGCCACGTCCGTGCCGTCTCCGGCGTGGGCGTTGAGCTGGGAGATCAGGCTGTCCGCTTTGGTGCGGGAGAGCTGGCTGTCCAGCGCCTCCACCTCCCGCCGGGCGGCGGCGGCGGCCTCCGCCGCTCCGCTGCCGTAGGCATGGATGGACATGACGGTGTCCATACTGAAAAATTGTTCTTCGGCCTCCTGGGCGCCGCAGCCGGGCAAAAGGAAAAAAAGAGGCGCCAGGAGGAAAGAAATCAAGCGTTTCATGGCATACTCCTATATAGTAGTAAGGCTGGGACAGGCAGACGACATTTTATCACATTTTTTGTAGATTGGAAAGAGGAAAGGGAATCTTGACTTGCAATATGGCTCGAATTCTGGTAAACTATACGAGATTGATGATTTCGCAGGCGCCAGTGCTCCAGGAGACGGACCGAAGGCGCCGCGCACAGGAGATGGATGCATGAATAAGAAAGAACAGCAGGCGCAGCGGGCGAAGCAGGAGGACGTGGTCCTGAACAAGGTCCTCTGGTGGATTGTGGGTTCCGTCATTCTGGAAGCGCTGCTGCTTTTGCTCAATCGGGTATACGTCAACTACACCGCCTCCGAAATTGAGTTTGCCTACTCGCTCCGGGGTGTATTCAAGGTGCTGGCCATTGTGCTGCCCATTTGCTTTGTGGTACTGGCCGCCCTCTGGCTGGCCGCCAGAAAGTCAGGGAAGCTGGTGAAGCTCACCGGCGTGCTGGCCCTTATTGCCCTGATTTTGGCGGTGTGCGCCGTAATAGTCCGGATTTTTGACGTCAGCGGGGTTAAGTTCCTCTACATCGCGGTGCCCGTGGTGGCGGTGCTGGCCCTGATCTACTACCTCTATCAGCGGGAATTCTTTGTTTCCGCCGTGTTCTGCGCCCTGGGCCTGCTGGGAATCAAGCTGCTGCCCCGGGTGAGAGGTGCCTCTCTGGTGGGCTATGCCTATGCCGTGGCGCTGGCGGTGCTTCTGGTGGCGGCGGTGGTGCTGTTCCGGATGATGCAGAAGAGCCAGGGCAAGCTGACCGTGAAGGGCGCGCCCGTACAGGTGTTCCCCAAGGGGGCCAACTACGCCCTGCTGTATGTGACCTGCGCTCTGGTGGCGGTGGTGGCCATTGCCGCTGTGATGATGGGCGCTCTGACCCTGCTGTACGGGGTGCTGGTGGCCTGGCTGCTGATCCTGGCCGTCTACTATACCGTGCGCCTCATGTGACAAAGCAAAAAATCCCCGGAGCCTGGCTCCGGGGATTTTTTTGATTCTTACAGATTGGGCAGGGCGGCGAGCAGACCGTCCACGTCGGCCTGGGTGGTGTGGAAGCAGGTGACAAAGCGGATTACGGTATGGCTCTCGTCGTAGGGGCACCACACCTCGCAGTCGCACACCTCGTCCACCTTGGGCTTGACCTGGTTGGGGATCACGGCGAACACCTGGTTGGTGGGGGACTCCACCCACAGCGTCCAGCCCTTGGCCTTCAGCCCGTTCTGGAGCCGGGCGGCCATCTCGTTGCCCTGGCGGGCCATCTTGAAGTAGAGGTCGTCCTCAAAGAGGGTGAGGAAGGTGACGCCCTGGATCCAGCCCTTCTCCATCACCGCCCCCATCCGCTTTTTCATGCGGAAGAAGCCGTCGGTGAGCTCGGGGCGGGTGATCACCAGGGCCTCGCCGAACATAGCGCCGTTTTTGGTGCCGCCGATGTAGAAGGCGTCCACCAGATGAGCGAACTCCGGCAGAGTCAGGTCGTTGGCGTCGGAGGTGAGGGCGGCCCCCAGCCGGGCGCCGTCCGCAAAGAGGAGCAGGCCGTTTTTATGGCAGAACTCCGACAGGGCGGTGAGCTCCGCCTTGGTGTACACCGCGCCGTTTTCGGTGGAGTTGGAGATGTACACCAGCCCCGGCTTGGTCAGGTGGGGGTCCTGGTGGAGCTCCAGCAGAGGGGGCAGCATGTCGGGGGTGATCTTGCCCTCCGGGGTGGCGGGCACGGTGAGGATCTTGTGGCCGGTGGCCTCAAAGGCCCCCACCTCATGGCCGTTGAGGTGGCCGGAGTCGGGGCAGATGGCGGC
The DNA here is from genome assembly GCF_002159455.1 of Flavonifractor sp. An306. GTDB lineage: Bacteria > Bacillota > Clostridia > Oscillospirales > Oscillospiraceae > Flavonifractor. The sequence goes on along the minus strand of NZ_NFIQ01000068.1, from coordinate 11,437 downwards.
CTCCCAGGGCTTGAGCAGGAAGGAGCAGGCCACCACGTTGGTCTGGGTGCCTCCGATGAGGAACTCCACCATGGCGTCGGGACAGCCGCACACCTCCCGGATGCGGTCTTTGGCCCGGGCGGTGTACTGGTCGTCGCCGTAGCCCCAGTTGCCCTCCAGATTGACGGCGCACACTGCGTCCATCACTTTGGGGTGGGCGCCGAAGGAGTAGTCGTTGCGGAACAGATACTTCATGGTTGTAACCTCCCGATAACATAGAGCGGGCGGCCAGGGGCCGCCCGCTATTTGGTGTGGTTAGAATTTAAAGGAGTCCTTCAGGCTTACCGACCGGTTGAACACCAGATGGTCGGGAGCGGAGTCCCTGTTGTCCACGCAGAAATAGCCCTGCCGCAGGAACTGGAAGGAGGCGGGGGCCTTCGCGCCGGCCAGACCGGCCTCCACCTTGGCGCCGGAGAGCACCTCCAGGGAGCCGGGATTCAGGCAGTCCAGGAAGTTCTTGTCGCCGGCGTCGGGCTCGGCGTCGGAGAAGAGGTTGTCGTAGAGGCGGATCTCCGCGTCCACGGCGGTGGCGGCGTCCACCCAGTGGATGGTGGCACCCTTGATCTTCCGGCCGTCGGCGGGGTCGCCGCCCTTGCTGTCCGGGTCGTAGGTGGCGGTGATCTTGGTCACATTGCCGTTCCCGTCGGTCTCGCAGCCGGTACACTTGATCACATAGGCCCCCTTCAGGCGGCACTCCGGGCCGTCGGGATAGAGCCGCTTGTACTTGGGCACCGGGGCGGGCAGGAAGTCGTCGGCCTCGATATACAGCTCCCGGGAGAAGGTGACCTGACGGCTGCCGTCCTCCGGGCGGTTGGGGTTATTCTCCACGGTGAAGCTCTCGCTCTGCCCCTCGGGGTAGTTGGTGATCTCCAGCTTCACCGGGCGAAGCACCGCCATCCGGCGCTGGGCGGTTTCGTTCAGGTCCTCCCGCAGGCAGTGCTCCAGGAAGGCGTACTCCACCGTGGAGGCCGCCTTGCTGACGCCGTTGCGCTCGGAGAAGTTGCGGATGGCCCGGGGGGTGTAGCCCCGCCGGCGCAGACCGCACAGGGTGGGCATCCGGGGGTCGTCCCAGCCGGACACCCGGCCCTCCTCCACCAGCTGACGCAGTTTACGCTTACTCATGACGGTGTAGTTGATGCCCAGCCGGGCAAACTCGATTTGCCGGGGCTTGGCGGGCACGGGGCAGTTCTGGATCACCCAGTCGTACAGGGGCCGGTGGTCCTCAAACTCCAGGGAGCACAGGGAGTGGGTGATCCCCTCCAGGGCGTCCTCGATGGGGTGGGCAAAGTCGTACATGGGGTAGATGCACCACTTGTCCCCCTGGCGGTGATGGTGCATGTGGTTGATGCGGTAGATCACCGGGTCCCGCATGTTGAAGTTGCCGCTGGTCAGGTCGATCTTGGCCCGCAGGGTGTACTTGCCGTTGGGGAACTCGCCCGCCCGCATCCGGGCGAACAGGTCCAGGGACTCCTCCACCGGCCGGTCCCGCCAGGGGGAACGGGCGGGGGTATTCACGTCGCCGCGGTACTCCCTGAACTCCTCCGGGGTGAGCTCGCACACATAGGCCAGCCCCTTCTTGATGAGCTCCACAGCGTACTCGTACATCTGCTCAAAATAATCCGAGGCAAAGTAGAACCGGTCGCCCCAGTCGTAGCCCAGCCAGTGGATGTCCTCCTGGATGGCCTCCACGTACTCCACATCCTCCTTGGTGGGGTTGGTGTCGTCCATGCGGAGGTTGCACAGCCCGCCGTACTTTTCCGCCGTGCCGAAGTCCACGAAAATCGCCTTGGCATGGCCGATGTGCAGGTAGCCGTTGGGCTCCGGAGGAAACCGGGTGTGGACGGTCATGCCTTGGAACTGACCACCCTGGGCGATGTCCTCATCAATAAAATCATGGATAAAGTTCTGCGTCATGGTGGGCTTCAGTTCTTCTGGCATTTGATTCACTCCTTCTATCTTGATACGAACTAATATTGTACCCCCAACGGCGGCAAAATGCAAGAGCGGACCCGGCGAAGGGGCGGGTAAAAAATTTTTTATAATGGTATTGACATATTAGAATATTTGAATATAATAATATTAGAAATTGCGGATGGAGGTGAGCCACAGTGGAGCTGGAATCCTGTTACGGCCAGAAGGCGGAGCTGCTCAAGGCCCTGTCTCATCCTTTGCGGCTGCGGATTGTCCGGGGACTGCTGCTCAACGGCTGCCGCAATGTGGGCTGCATGGAGGCCAATACCGGACAGTCCCAGTCCTGCATCTCCCAGCACCTCATGCGGCTGAAGGCTGTGGGGGTGGTACGGGCGGCCCGGTCGGGCAACGAGGTCTACTATGAGGTGGCCGACCCGGCGGCGGCGGCGGTGGTTTCGGCGCTGTTCGGGGACAGGGAGGAGGAGTATCAGTGTACGATATCGCGGTGATCGGCGGCGGCCCGGCTGGGCTGTCGGCGGCGGCACAGGGGCGGGCCAGAGGCCGGTCGGTGCTGGTGGTCAGCGGAGACATCCGGGATAATCCCCTCTACAAGACCGAGCGCATCGACAACTACCTGGGCTTTTATAACGTTACCGGCGCCCGGCTGCTGGACCAGTTCCGGTACCACGCCCGGCGGATGGGTGTGGAGGAGAAAGAGGGCCGGGTCTTGAATATCATGCCCATGAGCGGCACATTCTACCTGAGTATCGGCAGCGATATGGAGCAGGCCCGGGCGGTGGTGCTGGCCACCGGAGTGGTCCGCTCCGCCAAGTACCCCGGGGAGGAGGCCCATCTGGGCGCGGGGGTGAGCTACTGCGCCACCTGCGACGGGATGCTCTACCGGGGCAAGGAGATCGCGGTGGTGGGCCTGACGGCCGGCGCCCCGGCGGAGGCCAACTGGCTGCGGGAGATCGGCTGCAAGGTCACCTATGTGGGCCCCGGCCAGCCTGACGGCCTGCGGCCGGACATTTTGACGGTAAAGGCGGGCAAGGTGGAGATCCTGGGGGAACAGAAGGTGGAGGGCCTACGGGCGGGCAGCGCCGTCATCCCCTGCGAGGGCGTGTTCATTCTCCGCTCCTCCATGGCCCCCACAGACCTGCTCCCCGGACTGGAGCTGGAGGGCAATTATCTTAAGGTGGACCGGAATATGGCCACCAACATACCCGGCGTGTTTGCCGCCGGGGACTGCACCGGACTTCCTCTTCAGGTCTCCAAGGCCGTGGGGGAGGGCCAGGTGGCGGGCCACCGGGCGGCGGAATATCTGGAGCATTTGGACCAACAGGTATAAGGTATATAAAGAAAGGACGATTTGATTATGGCGATCATTCATTTGACCAAGGACGGATTTGACAAGGCCACGGCCAGCGGTATCTCCATGGTGGACTTCTGGGCCTCCTGGTGCGGCCCCTGCAAGATGCTGGCTCCCGTGATGGAGGAGCTGGCGGACAAGTATGAGGGCAAGGCCCTGGTGGGTAAGGTGAACGTGGACGACGCGCCCGACCTGGCCATGCGCTTTGGCGTCATGAGCATTCCCACCGTGGTGTTCCTCAAGGACGGCAAGGAGTTTGACCGGAAGGTGGGGGTTATGCCTCCCGCCACCTACACCGCCGTGCTGGACGCCAACCTGTAACAACCCGTTTCCCCTCCGTCCGCTGAAATTTCAGCGGACGGAGGGGCTTTTCCATATTCCGCATTGTAAAATTCAGCCATAGCGTGTAAAATAGTGACACAGAAGAAGGGCGCAAGCCCTGAGATTGGATGGAGGAACGAGACGATGCGCATTTTGGTGGTAGAGGACGAGCAGGACCTGAACCTCCTGATCCGGAAGGTGCTGACAAAGGCGGGCTATACGGTGGATGGCTGCTGGGACGGGGAGGAGGCCCAGCTCCATATGCTGGGGGCGGAGTACGACGCGGTGATCCTGGACGTGATGATGCCCAAGAAGGACGGGTACACGGTCATTCAGGAGATGCGGGAGCAGGGCAGCGACGTGCCGGTGCTCTTCCTGACCGCCCGTGACAGCATTGCCGACCGGGTGAAGGGCCTGGACCTGGGGGCGGACGACTACTTAATCAAACCCTTTGACTTTGATGAACTGCTGGCCCGCATCCGGGCCATGACCCGCAAGCATGTGGGGCAGCGGAAGAATCAGTTTGTGGTGGGGGATCTGGTGCTGGATGTGGAGCAGCACCGGGTAACCCGGGGGGGCGTGGAGCTCACCCTGCTGCCCAAGGAGTTCTCCATTCTGGAGCATCTGATGCGCAATAAGAATAAGGTAGTCTCTCGGGAGCAGCTGGAGAACCGGATCTGGAACTATGAGTACTCCGGCAGCTCCAACAATGTGGACGGCTATATGAGCCGCCTGCGGAAAAAGGTGGACGGCGAGCACAGCCAGAAGCTGATCTATACCATTAAGGGCCTGGGCTGGACCATCCGGGAGGCCAAGGAGGAAGGGGAGACCACGTGAGGAATGTAACGATCAAGGTGCGCATCACCGTCTGGTATCTGCTCCTGATGACCATGATGGCCGGGCTGCTGCTGGCCTTTCTGCTGCTCATCAGCGGCACCGTCACCACCCAGACGGCTATGGAGCAGCTCTCCCAGACTGTCCGTGCCAATCTGCACCAGGTGGAGATGGTGGACGGCTCCCTGCAGCTGGGGGAGGACTTCAGCTTTTATGAGGATGGAGTCTACAGCCTGATCTACAGCCAGAGCGAGGCCCTGCTGGCCGGCCAGGTGCCGGTGAACTTCAGCACCGAGGAGCCCTTTGAAAACGGCCTGACCCGGGTGGTGGAGGTGGCGGGCGACCTGTACTACGTGCTGGACTTCTGGATTCCCATGGGCTGGGAAAACGGAGTGTGGATCCGGGGGATTCTGGAGGTGCCCCGCAGCTCCGCGGCGCTGACCAATCTGCTCCGCGCCGCCATGATCACCCTGCCCATTTTCATTCTGCTGGCTGCCGTGGGGGGCTACCTGATCGCCCGCCGGGCCTTCCGCCCCCTGGAGCAGATCACCAGCACCGCGGCCGCCATCAGCGAGGCCTCCGACCTGTCGGCCCGGGTGGAGATCCCCCCGGGAAAAAATGAGTTTGTCCGCCTGGCCAAGACCTTCAATCAGATGTTTGAGCGGCTGGAGCGCTCCTTTGAGGCGGAGACCCAGTTCACCGCCGACGCCTCCCATGAGCTGCGCACCCCCGTATCTGTAATCAAAAGCGCCTGTGAATACGCGGAGAAATATGAGGAGACCTCGGAGGAGCATCTGGAGACCATCTCCATGATCCACCGGCAGGCGGACAAGATGTCCCGGCTCATCGGCCAGCTGCTGAGCATCACCCGCCTGGACCAGGGCACCGATATGGCCTGCCAGGAAAAGGTGGACCTGTCCGCCCTGGTGGAGGAGCTGTGCGCCGAGCAGACCTATCCCAAGGACCGGCTGCTCTGCCGGTGCGAACCGGGGATCCTGGCCCGGGTGGATACGGCCCTGATCACCCGCCTCACCCAGAACCTGATCGACAACGGCTTTAAATATGGAAAGCCGGACGGCCACGTGTGGGTGGAGCTGCGCCGGACGGCGGAGGAGATCCAGCTCAGCGTCAAGGACGACGGCATCGGCATCGACCGGGAGCAGCAGGAGAAGGTGTGGCAGCGGTTTTATCAGGTGGACCCCTCCCGCAGCGAGCGGGGGGGAGCCGGGCTGGGGCTGTCCATGGTGCGGAAGATCGCCCAGGCCCACGGCGGAACCATGACGCTGGAGAGCATTTCCGGCCTGGGCAGCACCTTCACCCTCCACCTTCCGCTGGAGGGAATGGAGCCGAAAGAAAAAATTTGAAAAATGAATTCCATTTCATGTTTATTTCATGTTGGACTGGTAGGATATAGCCAACGAGAAGAAAGGAGGCATTTCAAATGAAACGAAATGCAATTTACGGCCTGTGTGCCGCCGCGATGCTGATGGCCGGTCTGTCCGGCTGCGGGCAGCAGGGCAGCCAGGCGGAATATATCGGAATCGACGCAGCCAAGGCCATCGCGCTGGAGAGCGCCGGAGTATCGGAGGCCAACGCCTCCTTCTCCACCGCCGGACTGGATAAGCAGAACGGGATGGACTTCTACGCCGTGGACTTTACCGCCAACGGCCAGTCCTATGAGTACGACATCGACGCCGTTACCGGCGTGGTGATCAGCAGCGTCACCCCCCAGTCCGGGAATGAGCAGGTGACGGCCGGGGTGGAGACCTCTGCCACCCCCGTGCCTCAGGCCACCCCCGCCGCCACGCCGGCGGCCAGCACCCCCAACACCGCGAACACGGGCGCCACGAACACCGGTACCCAGCAGAACACCACCACCCAGCAGAATAACAACACCCAGACCACCGCCGGCATCACCGAGAGCCGGGCCAAGGAGATCGCCCTGGCTGACGCGGGCCTGTCCTCCAGCCAGGTGACCTTCATCAAGAGCAAGCTGGACTGGGACGACGGCCGCCAGGTGTACGATGTGGAGTTCTACACCAGCGACTACAAGGAGTACGACTACGAGATCGACGCCTCTACCGGGAAGATCGTCTCCTATGACTACGACGCTGAGAGCTACACCCCGCCCGCCACCTCCAGCGGTACCGCCATCACTGCCGACCAGGCCAAGCAGATCGCCCTGGCGGAGGTACCTGGCGCCACCACCAGCGACATCTATGAATTTAAACTGGACCGGGATGACGGCCGGTTGGAGTATGAAGGCAGCATTTATTATGGCGGTATGGAGTATGAGTTTACCATTGACGGCTACAGCGGCGCCATCCGTGAGTGGGAAGTAGAACGGTGGGGCTACTGATTTAATAGATAATAAACCCAAATTACCCAGCAACAATTTGAATAGGAGGAAAGAACAATGAAGGTAAAAAACACACTTGTGAAGCGGATAGGCGCTCTGGTGCTCTGTGGAACCCTGACGGCTGGTATGTTTCTGATGAGCGCCAGCGCGGTGAATACCAATGTGACCGCCCAACTCTCCCCCAACATCAACGTGGTGGTGGACGGGGCCACCCGCACCTTTTACAACGCCGGGGGAAGCGAGGTACACCCCATTGTCTATAACGGCACCACCTATCTGCCCCTGCGGGCCATCGGCGAGCTGATGGGCAAGAATGTGAACTGGGATCAGAGCAGCATGACTGCCTCTCTCAGCGGCACCCGTACCAACGGCGGCGTGGCCGGCACGCCTGACAACACCACTGTGGCCCAGAATGTGGCCGCGGTGGTCTCCACCGATATCACCGTAACGGTGGACGGCGTGGTCCGCGCTTTCACAAACGAGAATGGCTCCACCGTTTATCCCCTGGTCTATAATGGCTCCATCTATCTGCCCCTGAGGGCCATCGGCAACCTGATGGGCAAGACTGTGAGCTGGGACGGCACTACCAGCACCGCTACCCTGAGCGGCAGCGGCGGCGGGCTTGTGATCACCGACGCCGACAGCTTCGGAAACGGCAGCAATACTGGTAACACTGGCAATACTGGTAACACTGGTAACACTGGTAATACTGGCAATACTGGTAATACTGGTAACACTGGTAATACTGGCAATACTGGCAACACCGGCTTCGGCCAGACCACCACAGGCCTGATCACCGCCGACCAGGCCAAGAGCAAGGCTCTGGCCCATGCCGGTCTGAGTTCCAATCAGGTCAGCTTTGTACGCGCCTATCTGGAGTGGGATGACGGCCGTCAGGTGTATGATGTAGAGTTTTACACCAGCGACTATAAGGAGTACGACTACGAAATTGACGCTAGGACTGGCGCAATCCTCAGCTTTGACTATGACGCCGATTATTACACTCCCCCCGCCAACCAGACCGGCACCACCATTACCCGGGATAAGGCCATCAGCATCGCCCTGTCCTATGTGTCCGGCGCTACCCAGTCCAACGTCCGCTCCTGCAAGCTGGACCGGGACGACGGCCGGATGGAGTATGAGGTGGAGATCGTTTACGGCACCATGGAGTATGACTTTGAGATTGACGCCTACACCGGCACCGTAATCTCCCGGGATGTAGATTCCATCTACGACTGATATCCAATTATAAGGAGGAGCATCCGCTGTGAATAAGGGTCAGAAATGGTTTAAGCTCTATGCCGAGCAGCCCAAGGCCTCCAATCTGTCCATCGCGGGAGGGGCGGTGAAGCTGCTGTCCTACTTCCTGATGGCGGCCGCCCTGCTCTTTACCCTGGCGGTGGTTCTGGCTGGATTCCGCATCGCCATGGCCGGCGGCATTGGGACTGCGTTTATCTTCCTCATGGACGAACTGGAGGACCAGATTTTTGGGGCCTTCCTTCTCTGGGGCATGGTGGCGGCCTGCCGCTATGTGTCCAGCGTCCTCCAGGAGAAGGCCGACCTGCTGGCCCTGGGAGACCGGCAGCCGGAACTGGTTGAGATCGTGCCGGAGGCGGAGCAGGATACCACAACAGGCTGAAAACAGAACACGGGGAGCGACCGAAAGGGTCGCTCCCCGTGTTTTTGTTTGTGATGGCGTTAATGGGACCGGCCGGAGAGCATGGCGTTGCGCTCGGCCTGGGTGCAGTGGTAGTCTCCGTCTCCGCTGCGGCGGTAGGAGCCCCGGACCAGGTCCCCGCCAATGTACACCGGCAGCTGATCCCGCTCCGCCATGGGCACGAAGATGGCCACAATATCCCCGCCGTCCACGTGGAGGATCTGGATGTCCTCCTCCTTCAGCAGGTTGACGCTCACCACCTTGGGGTCGGAGAGCAGCGCGCAGAACTGCTCCACCAGCTCCTGGGGATCCAGCAGGCCCTGGACCCGGAGGGAGTGGTCGGGCAGCTCCTCCACCCCCAGCAGGATCACCCCGCCGTAGGTGTTGGCAAAAGCGGAATAGGTCTCCCAAATGCTGTGGGGCAGCCCGCCGGTGGCCAGCTTGGCCTCCAGCCGGTTGTTTTCCCGGTAGTGGGTGATCTGGCTGATATCAAACATATATAGCCCCCTAAATTCCTGCAATCCGTTGGTATATAAGGGATTACAGGATATTCATTTTTCAAGGTACTGCAAATTTGTCCATTATTTGTCCTTCATCGGCCTAAAAATGGTGGTCACTTGGCCTTTGCCTGTAGAAGATCGGCCACCGCTTCACTTGCCCTTGCCTGGGCCTCCTGGAAGGTGTGGGCGTATAGGTCAAGGGTGGTGCTGGTATTACTGTGCCCCAGCATAGCGGAGACGGTACGCACGTCTGCACCGCCTGTAATAAGCAGGGAGGCGTTAAGGTGTCTGAATACATGGATACCTAAGCACCGCTGGCCTGTGCGCTTACAATGCCGGGATAGCCATTCCCTGGGGCTGCTAGTGGCTACTGCTTTACCCTCATCACTGGTAAATACCCTATCTCCTGCACCCCATTGCTGGCCCAATATTAGGCGCTGCTGGGCTTGCTCTGCTTTCCAGGATCGCAACAAGGATATTACCTCCAGGGGCATTTTAACGGTTCTCTGGCTCCCCACGGTCTTAGTGGTATCGGTATACACACCCTTGCTTTTTGTGTAATTGGATGTACGCCTAATACTGATGGTTTGGCCCTCCAGGTCAATGTCCGGCCATTCAAGGCCCAATAGCTCACCCCGCCTAAAGCCCCCATAAATGGCAAGGGTAAAAAATACTCTCCAGACCGTGGGAGCGCCTTGCAAGCTGTCAAGTAGCTGCTGGGCCTCCTGTATGGTGTATACCTCCTTTTCCTTGTGCTTGGATGCTGGGAGGGTCACACGGCTGCATGGATTAGAGGAGATCACGCCTATTTTGGCGGCATAGGTGAGGACTATGGAGATAAACGCCATATACCCCCGGATAGTGCTGGGGGCCAGCCCCCCGCCTGTAGTCTTGTTAATGCCCTCCTCCTGTAGGTTGTTAATTAGGGACTGGATATGCAGGGCTGTCAGCTTATCTAACCGGATATGGCCTATGCCCTGGTATACCCTAGCCGCTCTACGGCGCATAGAATCCAGGGTATTAGCCCGTAGGGTATGCTCTCCAACCTCCTTAAACCACCTCTCGGCAAAATCTTCAAGCTTGACGGCCCCGCTGATCGTCAACTCCTGGGTCTCTAGGACAACCTTGCGGCGCTCTAGCTCACGCTTTATCTGTGCCGGGGTCATGCCTGGGGCCGGTCTCCATGTCTCTGACCGGACAATCTGCTTTCCCCGGCTATCATAACCACAGGAGGCCCGTATCTGATAGGATACGCCCTTTTTGCCCTCCCGCTTTCTGACCGTTGCCAATACTTTCGCCCCCTTTTAACTGTGCATTTTTTCGTGGTTAATCCTTATCCAACCCCTGGGCATACTCCAGCAGGGCGGCATAGTCCGAGAAATCAAGGGTCGTGTCCTCATATACAACGGTATAGCCGCCGCTCTTTCTGTTCTTGCGGATGGTGGCCCCATACTTATACAGTTTTTTTCGGATCCGCTGCTCCAGGGTGTGGAGGGGGACACCTTCTGTCCGCTCCTGTACCGCTTGGGCCTCCTGGGGCCTCTTGTCCCGCTCCATCGCCTCTGCAATGGCTCTCCCTATAAAGGCGTTTACGCTCTCGCCCCTGGCCTCTGCATGGGTCTTGATAATGTCCTTTTGGCCTTTGGGGACTGTGAGGTTAATGCGGTCATAGTTGTTAGCCATATACTTATTGACCGCCCGCTGCTGTGCCTTTGATGCTGGCATTTTATCGCTCCTTCCTGGGTGCCCTAAAATGGGCACACCTTCTCCAGTATAACGTTATTATACCAAATATATATATCTGTGTATATAGCTATTTTGCATATATCTGAGTAGATATATTTATGGCTTTTAACCATTGATATATCTGCGCAGATATATTATAATACATAATGTCGAGAGGGACAAGTCAAGGTGGATACCAAGAACACAAGGTAAGACCGGCAAGGGATACGGGAGATTGAGACGCACTTAGAATAACGCTACGCCGTAATGCCCCCGGCGCTTGTCCAATAGTTTCCCCTAAAGTGGGGAGGAAGGGCGGTACAGTATGAGCACCCACGAACTGGAAAGCAAGATCAGGGAGTTGCGCCAGCTCCAGGCGTTGATTGAGGAGGCCACGGCTGAGGCTGAGGCCATCAAGGACACGATCAAGGCCGCTATGGGCGACGCTGAGGAACTGCGGGCCGGGGAGTATAAGATCACCTGGAAGGCCGTCAATGCCTCCCGTATTGACACCACAGCCCTCCGCAAGGCCCTGCCGGATGTGGCCGAGCGATTCACCCGGATCACCACCACCCGCCGCTTTTGTGTGGCGTGACAAAAGGGCCAAAAGGGCCAAAAGCCTGTATATGGACAAAAAACGCCGCCTCACCTGTGAGGGCAGGCAAGGCGGCAGAAGGGGGGGTACAGGGTATGAGGTATCAAAATGGGTACTGGTATTACCG
>NZ_NFIQ01000067.1 GCF_002159455.1 Flavonifractor sp. An306 | reverse complement strand
GTCCCATGGCGCAGGTCAATATGTCTTGCATCAAATCCCTCCCTGAATTATGCAGGCTGGGAATTGCCCGGGTGGGTATCCGAACTTTGCTACTCGTGCTCTTCACTTACGTGACGCAACATATTATCGGTATGAAGATGGGAAGCGTGTAAAACACACAGTTACGCCGGTTCTCGGAGAAAAAGCAGCCCATAATGGTAGAGTCGTTTACAGCCTGGATTTTGAGGTAACACCGCACCAGCTGCGGCATACTTACATTACAAACCTGATTCATTCTTCGGTGGACCCTAAAACGGTTCAATATCTGGCGGGCCATGAAAGCAGCAAAATCACAATGGACATTTACGCAAAGGTCAAATACAACAGACCAGAGGATCTTGTCAAGACAATGGGCTGTGCGTTTGCTTTATGGGACGCTGTGTAAGCTCCAAACAAAATCGAAAATGAAGCAAGAGCGAGGCAAGGATGTCTCGCTCTTTGTTTTGCATACCATGATTGGCCTGTATTCTGGTTTGCGCCGGGAAGAAGCTCTTGCCTTGCAATGGGATTGCGTGTTTCTGGACGCATCTACTCCATACATCTCTGTGCAAAGAGCATGGCGCGCAGAGCATAACAGGCCGGTCATCTCCACAACGCTCAAAACGAAAGCAGCAAGACGTGATATTCCAATTCCCAAGTGCCTTGTGGATTGCCTGAGAGAAGCCAAGGCAACCTCCAAATCGGATTATGTGATTGCCGACAGCGAGGGACAGCCTTTATCCTATTCGCAGTTCAAACGGGTATGGCAGTACGTTGTTGTTCGCTCTACTAAAGAGCGCACCTATTATAAGTATGTAAATGGACAGAGTATCAGGTACACGGTCAAACCGAGTCTCGGAGGGCATCAGAAAAACAATCCGAACATTGTGTATAGCCTGGACTTCGATGTGACACCGCACCTGCTGCGGCATACCTACATCACCAATCTTCTGTATGCTGGTGTTGATCCTAAGACGGTCCAGTATCTTGCTGGACATGAAAACAGCAAGACAACTATGGACATCTACGCTAGAGTGAAGTACAATAAGCCGGAGGAACTTTTCGGAGTGGTAAATTCCGCATTTCATCAGGCTGTCCCCTCCTAAAAGTGGCCTATTTTTTGGGTTAAGGAATAGGACAACCGAGGGGCCGAGGCTCAAAAAAGCCCGGAATATCAAGGAAAATCAGCACTTAGACGATTGAAATACGGCCTCAAGGCTGCCCGTCGCGCTCCCCAGTTCAGCAAGCGCTGATTTTTCAAAGCTATCAAAAATGCCGCCCATATGGGCGGCATTTTTTGTGTTCTGATCAGAGCGCGGGGTTGTCCCCATATTGGCGCAGATAGTCGGCCCGGCCCGTCTCGTAGAGGTTTGTTCCCAGGCTGTCGATGACCACGGTAAGGGGCAGGTTTTCCACCTGCAGCGCCCGGATGGCCTCGGCGCCCAGATCCTCATAGCACACCAGCTGGGCGGACCTGACGCACTTGGCCAGCAGAGCGCCCGCCCCGCCGATGGCGCCAAAGTAGACCGCGCCGGTCTCCCGCATGGCCTGGATCACCTCGGAGCTGCGCTTGCCCTTGCCGATCATGCCCAGCTCTCCCAGCCGCAGCAGGGTAGGGGCGTAGGCGTCCATGCGGTAGCTGGTGGTGGGCCCGGCGGCGCCGATGGGCTGCCCGGGCCGGGCGGGAGAGGGGCCCACATAGTAGATGACAGAGCCCTCGATGGGGAAGGGGAGGGGCTTGTCCTCCGCCACCAGGGCGCACAGCCGCTTATGGGCGGCGTCCCGGGCGGTATAGACGGTACCGGAGAGGTAGACGCTCTCTCCGGCCCGCAGGCTGCGGCTTACCTCAGGGGTGAGGGGAGCGGTCAGATATTTGGCCATGTCAAAGCACCTCGCTAACGTGCCGGGCCACGTGGCAGTTGATATTGACCGCGCAGGGCAGGCCGGCGATATGGGTGGGCAGGGTCTCGATGTGGACGGCCAGGGCGGTGGTCCTGCCGCCAAAGCCCTGGGGGCCGATGCCCAGAGCGTTGATGCGCTCCAGCAGCTCCTCCTCCAGCGCGGCATAGAAGGGCTTGGGGTGATGAGAGCCCATTTCCCGCAGCAGGGCCTGCTTGGCCAGCAGGGCGCACTTGTCAAAGGTGCCGCCGATGCCCACCCCCACCACGATGGGGGGGCAGGGATTGGGGCCGGCCTGCTCCACCGTATCCAGAATGAAGGACTTTACGCCCTCCAGCCCGTCGGAGGGCTTGAGCATGGCGATACGGCTCATATTTTCGCTGCCGAAGCCCTTGGGCGCCACGGTGATCTTTACCCGGTCCCCGGGCACCAGGCTGGTGTACAGCATGGCGGGGGTGTTGTCGCCGGTGTTGACCCGGTCCAGAGGGTCGGCCACCACCGACTTGCGCAGGTAGCCCTCGGCATAGCCACGGCGCACCCCCTCGTCCACCGCCTGGGTCAGATCCCCGTCGATATAGACCTGCTGGCCCACCTCCAGGAAGACGCAGGCCATGCCGGTGTCCTGGCAGATGGGGACGTCGCCGCCAATGGAGTAGTTTTCGATGAGCTTGTCCAGAATGTCCTGGGCCACCGGCCAGGGCTCCGCCTGGCGGGCGGCGGAGATGGTGTCCTTCACATCCTGGGGAAGGCGGGTGTTGGCCGTGATGCACAGCCGGGCCACCGCTTCCGTGATCGCGTTGGCTGAGAGTTGGCGCATGGCGTTGTCTTCACTCCTCAAACTGGTAATGGCCGCGGCGGCGGACCAGGCGGAGACCTGGCCGGGCCGCCGGGCGGAATGCTCCGTATAGGTAAGCCTATTATAGCAACCTGCCCGGATTTTACAATATTTTCTGTAAAAAGCGATTGATTCTGAGAGCCGGCCGGCCGTCCGGTTGGCAAAAAGAGGGACAAGCCCGGCAAAGTGTCAGCTTTTTCCCGGTTACGGCATAGAATAAATTGCTTTTTTCCCCGGTGAGGTGTAAAATACCTTAGTATCTCTTTGACCGGGGTGACCAAAGGAGGGCTTTTCGATGGACGACCGGGTGAAGGAATTGCTGGAGCGGGTGCGGGGCACCGCCCTGGCGGTAGGGGAGGCGGCGGGCGCCACCGCCCGCTGCGCCGGCAAGTGTGCCGGGCAGATGCTGGACGTGGCCAAGCTGAACATGAAGATTTTTGACCTGAAGGGGGACATCGACCAGGATCTGCGGATGATCGGCCAGATGGTGTATCATGCCCACCGGGGTCAGGAGACCGACCACAAGGCCATGGATGACCTGCTGGCCGACATTGATGAGAAGTCCGCCGCCATTGAGACCCTGCGGGAGCGGGTGGTGCTGCTGCGCCACAGCAAGAGCTGCCCCGCCTGCGGCGCGGTGTGCGGACAGGAGGACAAATTCTGCAGAGGCTGCGGCGCCTCACTTTGACGGGCCCACCAGCCGGGCGGCTTGCCGCCCGGCTCCTGACAGTACAAAAGGAGGACAAGCATATGAATTATACCTTTGAACAGTATCAGCAGAGCGCCGACGCCATCCGGGCGAAGATCGGCTCCTTCCAGCCCAAGGTGGCGATGGTCCTGGGCTCCGGCCTGGGCTATATGGGGGACATTGTGGAAAACGCCATCGCCGTGCCCTACCAGGAGATCCCCCACTTCAAGACCTCCACCGCCCCCGGCCACAAGGGCCAGCTGGTGTTCGGCACCCTGGAGGGCAAGCCGGTGGCCGTCATGCAGGGCCGGATGCACCACTATGAGGGCTACTCCTACGAGGAGGTGGGCTACGCCGTGCGGGTGCTGCGGCTGCTGGGGTGCGACACCCTCATCGTCACCAACGCCGCCGGGTGCGTCAACATGAACTGGAAGGCCGGTGATCTGATGCTGATTACCGACCAGATCAAGATCTTCATGGAGTCCCCCCTCCGGGGCGAGAATCTGCCCCAGTTCGGCGTGCGCTTCCCCGACGCCTCCCACCTGTATACCCCCGCCCTGCAGCAGATGGCCCGCAAGACGGCCCGGGAGCTGCGCATCGACCTGAAGGAGGGCGTATACATGTACTTCCCCGGCCCCCAGTACGAGACCCCCGCCGAGGTGCGCTTTGCCCGCATGGCCGGGGCCGACGCGGTGGGCATGTCCACCGCCCCCGAGGTGATCGTGGCCGGCCACTGTGGTATGCAGGTGCTGGGCTTCACCCTGCTCTCCAACATGGCCGCCGGGATCCTGGACCGGCCCCTCTCCGAGGAGGAGGTGCTGGAGGCGGCCGCCGCCTGCCGGGACAAGTTCTCCAAGCTGGTGCTGGCCTGCCTGAAACAGATCGGGTAAGCCGCCCGCCCACAATTTGAAGAAGGAGACCGAAGGTTTATGTCCATTCTCATTCACAACTGTACCGCCGTCCTGATGGATCAGGCGGGCACCGTGCTGCCGGGCGCCTATGTGACGGTGGCGGGGAATAAAATCGGCTGGGTGGGGACCCAGCGGCCCCAGGGGAACTTTGAGGAGGAGATTGACGGGAAGGGCCGGGTGCTCATGCCCGGCTTCGTCAACGCCCACACCCACGTGCCCATGACCGCCATGCGGGGCTACGGCGACGGCAACAACCTGCAGGACTGGCTGAACAACTATATCTTCCCGGTGGAGGCCAGGTGGGACGACCGGGCCATTCAGGCCTGCACCTCCCTGGGTCTGGCGGAGATGATCGCCTCCGGCGTCACCACCATCGCCGACATGTACGGCCACACCGACGCGGTGGCCCAGGCGGTGGTGGCCAGCGGCATCAGCGCCAACCTCAGCTGCGGCGGCGTGCAGTTCTGCGACGGCCTGGACCCTGCCACCCACCACGACTGTGTGGTGCAGCGGGAGCTGACCGAGAAGTGGCACGGCTACAACGACGGGCAGATCCTGGTGGACGCCTCCATCCACGGCGAGTACACCTCCCACCGGGAGCTGTGGCAGTGGATGGCGGACTATGCCCAGAGCCACAACCTGGGGATGCACGTACACATCTCCGAGACAAAGGCGGAGCATGAGGCCTGCATCGCCCGCCACGGCAAGACCCCCATCCAGACCCTGAACGACTACGGCGTGTGGGATACCCGGGCCATTGCCGCCCACTGCGTCTGGACCACCCCGGAGGACTGGGAGATCATGGCCCGCAAGGGCGTGTCCGCCATCCACAACCCCATCTCCAACCTGAAGCTGGGCAGCGGCATCGCCCCGGTGCCCGCCATGAAGCAGGCGGGGGTCAACGTGTGCCTGGGTACCGACGGGGTCTCCTCCAACAACTGCACCGACTTTTTCAGCGACTTGAAGTTTGCGGCCATCCTCCACAATGGGGCCAACTGCGACCCCCTGGCCCTGCTGCCCCTGGACGCGCTGAACATGGCCACCCGCAACGGCGGCGAGGCCCTGGGCCGCAAGACCGGCTCCATCCAGGCGGGCTACCAGGCCGACCTGATCCTGGTGGATTTCTCCCACCTGAACCTGACTCCCTGCCACAGCGTGCTCTCCAACCTGGCCTACGCCGCCCACGGCAGCGACGTGGTGATGAATATGGCCCGGGGTAAGGTCATATATCAGGATGGAGAGTTCAAAACCATCGACCTGGAGCGGGTGAAGCGGGAAATGGCTGACTACGCTTTGCCCCTGCTGTTTTCCAAAACTTAAGGGGGATTATCGTTGTCGAGCCAGAAGAAAAATACCTTTTACGGGGCCGCTGCCTTTTTGACCATGACCACCATCCTGGTCAAGATCATCGGCGCCATCTACAAAATTCCGCTGACCGCCCTGCTGCCCGACGAGGCCTATGGCGACTTCAACGCGGCCTATAACATCTACACCGTGTTCCTCACCATCTCCACCGCCGGCCTGCCGGTGGCCCTGTCCAAGACGGTGAGCGAGTGCAACGCCCTGGGCCTGCACAATCAGAAGGAGCGGGTGTTCCGAGTGGCTCTGGCCGCCTTCCTGGTGATGGGGAGCATCAGCTTTTTGTGCATGTCCCTGTTTTCCCCCATCGTGGCCAAATACGTCCTGCAGAATGAGAAGGCCGTGTTCGCGGTGCTGGCCCTGTCCCCGGCGGTGCTGTGTACCTGCTGCTCCGCCTTCCGGGGCTACGCCCAGGGCCACCTGAACATGGTGCCCACCGGCGTGTCCCAGGTCATTGAGGCCCTGTGCAAGATGGTGCTGGGCCTGGCCCTGGCCATGCTGATCCTCAATTCCGCCATCCAGCCCGAGGATACCCGGGACCGGCTGGCCGCCGCCGGCGCCCTGGTGGGCGTGTCCATCGGCGCCATCCTGTCCCTGTGCTATCTGGTGGTCAACCACATCCGCACCAAGCGGCGGGAAAAGGTGGTGGCCACCGACCGGCCCGACAAGAGCAGCACCATCCTGCTGCGCATGCTGAAGCTGGCCATTCCCATCAGCCTGGCCTCCTGCACCCTGTCGGTGGTCAACCTGATCGACACCGGCCTGGTCCAGAGCCAGCTCCAGAGCGTGTTTTCCGCCATGGGAGACGGTCTCACCGGGGTGAGCAACAGCGTGCTGGGCATCTTCCCCAAGGCGGAGGCCCTGTTCCAGGAGAATATGGCCAGCTGGCAGGCGGATGTGCTGGTCAACCCCAACACCACCCTGGATCCGGTGCTGGACTCCGCCCGCACCCTCTACGGCATTTACAGCAAGACCATGAGCGTCTACAACCTGCCCTTTAACCTGATGGTGCCCTTTACCGCCTGCATCGTCCCCGGCGTGTCCGCCTGCATTGCCCGGCGGGACGGCCGGGGCGCCCGGCGCACCACCGAGTCCGCCCTGCGCATCTCCGCCCTGGTGACCCTGCCCTGCGGCTTCGGCCTGCTGACCCTGGGCGGCCCCATCATCAACCTGCTCACCGTGGGCAATGTGGACGTGTCCATCGCGGGCCCCCTGCTGTCCATTCTGGGCATCGCCTCCATCTTCGTGTGCATCCAGGTGGTGGCCTCCTCCATCCTCCAGGCCAACGGCATCGTCAACCTGCCCATTATCACCATGGTCATCGGCGGTGTGTGCAAGGTGCTGGTGAGCTATACCCTGGTGGGCAACCCCAAGATCATGATCTACGGCGCCCCCATCGGCACCCTGACCTGCTTTGTGGTGGTGGGCGTGCTCAATCTGCTCATTATCAAGCGGATGGTGCCCCATCCCCCCCGGTATCACCTGGTCTTTATCAAGCCCCTCATCGCCTCCGCCATTATGGGGGCGGCCGCCTGGGCCAGCCACGGTCTGCTGAGCCGGGTGTTCTCCGGCTCCTTCCTGATGAACGCCGTGGCTACCGCCGGGGCCATCCTGGTGGGCGTGGTGGTGTACGCCATTCTGGTGGTACTGCTGCGGGTTCTCTCCAAGGACGACCTGGAAATGATGCCCAAAGGGGATAAAATTGCGAAGCTCCTGCATATTCAGTGAGCTTTTTTGGAAAAAAAGGTTGCAGGAGGCCTTGAAATATGGTAGATTTTCAGTATAAGGATTCCTATAACGTCAAAGACTTAGAGGAAATCGTCCGTATTCTCCGCGCGCCCGGGGGCTGTCCCTGGGACGCGGAGCAGACCCACCAGTCCATCCGCCGCAATTTCCTGGAGGAGGCCTACGAGGCGGTGGAGGCCATCGACGAGGAAAATCCCGACCACCTGAAGGAGGAGCTGGGCGACGTGCTGCTTCAGGTGGTGTTTCACGCCCGGATGGAACAGGAGGCCGGCCGGTTCGACCTGGACGGCGTGGCCGACGGGGTGTGCAAGAAGCTCATCTACCGCCACCCCCATGTGTTTGGGGACGTGGCGGTGTCGGGCACCGGAGAGGTGCTGACCAACTGGGAGGAGCTCAAGCGCAAGGAAAAGGGACAGGCCACCAACACCGACGCGCTGGAGGCGGTGGCCAGATCGCTCCCCGCGCTTTGGCGGGCGGAGAAGGTGCAGAAGAAGGCCAAAAAGGTCGGCTTCGACTGGCCGGAGGTGTCCGGCGCACTGGACAAGCTCTCCGAGGAGCTGGAGGAGCTGCGCCAGGCGGCAGCCCAGGGCACCAACGTGGCCGAGGAGCTGGGGGATCTGCTGTTTTCGGCGGTAAATGTATCCCGGTTTTTAGGGGTGGACTGCGAGGACGCCCTGAATCAGGCCACAGATAAGTTCATTGGCCGGTTCCGCAAGGTGGAGGAGCAGGCAGGGGAGCGTCCCATGACGGAGATGACCCTGGCCGAGCTGGATCAGCTGTGGGAGCGGGCCAAGGAGACTTAAAGGCGGCGACGCCTTAAGTATAAACAAATGGCGGGTATATGCCCGTGAAACACAGGAGGAATGATCGACATGAATAAGGCTGAACTCATTAACGCGGCCGCGGAGAAGGCCGGTCTGTCCAAGAAGGATACTGAGAGCGCTGTGAACGCCGCCATCGAAGTGATTTCCCAGTGCCTGGCCGAGGGCGACAAGGTGCAGCTGGTGGGCTTTGGCGCCTTTGAGGTGAAGAGCCGCGCCGAGCGCATCGGCCGCAATCCCAAGACCAAGGAGAGCATCAAGATCCCCGCCTCCAAGGTGCCTGTGTTCAAGCCCGGCAAGGCGCTGAAGGATATCGTATCTCAGTAACAACACTGTGGGACCGCCGCCGTGACGCGGCGGTCCTTTTTTCAGGAGGATCAGTATGCGACTGGATAAATGGCTCAAGGTCTCCCGGCTCATCAAGCGCCGCACGGTGGCCAACGAGGCCTGCGACAACCAGCGGGTTACCGCCAACGGCCGGCCGGTGAAGGCCAGCTATGAGGTGAAGGAGGGCGACGTGCTGGAGCTGCGCTTCGGCGAGCGCACGGTGAAGGTGGAGGTGCTCTCGGTTACCGAGCACGCCGGGAAGGCGGAGGCCTCCGCCTTGTACAAGGAGCTGCTCTGACCGGAACAGGTATAAAAAGGTCCCGACCATACGGTCGGGACCTTTTTATGTTCCCTTATCTCCGGCCGCCCCGGCGGGAGCTGCGCCGCTCCGCCTGGCGCAGCTCGGACAGCTTGCTGTCCGAGGCGGCCATAAACTGCTTCAGCCGGTCTTCAAAGCTGGTGGGCTCCGCCGGCGCGGGCTTGCCGCGGAATCCCGCGCCGCCGTGGCCGGCGGGACGTCCGCCGGGCCGGCCCTGACCCGCGGGACGGGGCGGGGGGTCCATCGCCTTCTTGATGGAGAGGTTGATGCGGCCGTTTTCGTCAATGCCGATGACCTTGACCTTGACCTCCTGACCTTCCTTCAGATGCTCCTTCACATCATTGACATAGGTATAGGCGATCTCAGAGATGTGCACCAATCCCGACTTGCCCTCCGGCAAGGCGACAAAGGCGCCGAACTTCGTGATCCCCGTGACCTTTCCTTCCACAATCGAACCAACACCAAACTCCATAACTGCCAGCAAAATCCTCTCTTTTAAATTCAATCGGTGAAATAGAAGACATACTCCCCCGGCGTCACCAGACCCAGCTTATCCCTGGCGATGTCGGCCTGCCGCTCCGGGTCACCGCTGTTTTCCACCGCGTCGGACAGGTCGGCGTTGACCTGCCGCTGGGCGGCTACCTCTGCCTGGGCCTGGGCCAGGTCCTCCTGAGCCACGGCCAGCTTGTTCTGGAGATTCAGCAGTGTGGTGGCGGCGCCGATGAGCAGAGCCAGAATGACGATTTTGGTCAGAAGAGACGCTTTTTTTACCTTCATTCCCGACTCCTTTCCCCACCTGGCATTCCGCCGCCCGGCGTATCTCGTCCATTTCCCTGGATAGTAGCTTTATTTTATACCACTTTCGCCGATAATGGAAGGACTTTTTTGCGGTTTCTTCAAGTTTTTTACTTAGCAGCAGAAGGATTCGCAGCGGAAAGGTAATGAGCTTCCACAAGATGGCCACAAGATCCGCCGCGGCGTAGGCCCCCTTCAGCACCCACCGGCTGGCCAGCCAGAAGTAGACCACCGCCCCCAGCAGCACCGCGCCGAGCATGTAGAACCGGACCTCCCCGTTGCCGGCGGCGGTGGTGTAGACGAACAGCCCCGCCGTCACCACCAGCCAGAACAGCAGGTCCAGCACCCCGCCCAGCAGCGGGAGGGGGATACGTACCCGCATGACCCGGAACAGGTCGTACAGCAGGCCCACCCCCAGGCCCAGCGCCGCCGCGCCGGCCAGAAAGAGAACCTGCCAGCCCAGCGGCCCGGCCATCTCAGCGGAACAGCCGGGACAGCAGGCCCCCGGAGGAGCTCCGGCCGCTGTCCTCGTAGCTCAGCGCGTCGATGTCCCCCTCCACCTTCAGGTCGCCTCCGTCCAGGCTCAGCTTTTCAATATGCAGATTTTCCCCCTGGATCACCAGAGTGCCCCGGACGGTGGTCATGACGATGGTGTTCTCGTCAAACCGCTCCACCTCCTCCACCCCGGAGACCGACAGCCGTTCCCGTTCCTCCACAATGATATGGTGGGCCGTCTCCGGCCGCCCCCGATTGTCCTCATAGGGCATACGCTACCCCGCCTTTCCCACATAGTCTTGTCTATCTATATGGGACAGGAGGGCGGGATATGCCCTAGCCGGCGGGAAGGGCCCGCCGCAGCCGCCGGCGCAGGACCAGGGCCAGAGCCAGCTTGCACAGGTCGGGGATCACGAAGGGGAGCACGCAGCTCCACAGCACGCTCCACAGCCCGATGGGACCGGTGGACCGGGTGTAGAGCACCAGGAACCAGGCTGTGCCGAAGGCGTAGCACACCGCCAGCCCCACCAGGCCGGACAGGACAAAGACCGCCGTGCCCGTGCCGAAGAGCCGCTCAGCCAGCCACATCACCAGGGCGACGAGGAGAAAGCCCAGCAGATAGCCTCCCGTGACTCCGGCCAGGGTCCCGATCCCGCCGGAAAAGCCGGAAAACACCGGCAGGCCCACAATGCCCAGCAGCAGGTACACCCCCACCGCCAGACTGCCCAGCTTTCCCCCCAGCAGGCCCACCGCCAGGAAAATGCCGAAGGTCTGCATGGTAAAGGGCACCACCGTGGGGATGGTGAGCCAGGCGCACAGGGCCAGCAGGGCGGCCATCAGCGCCGTGGCCGCCAGTTGTCGTGTTTGCATAGATGTCCCTCCATATTGTAAACTGATTTATTATTTTAGTTTACAAATGAAGAAATGTCAACCAAAACAGAAAATTGGTTGACATGAACGCTTTTCCCACGGTACAATGGGGAAAAGGAGGGATGGACATGCTGCGGGACGATGTGCTGGCGCTGCTGCGGCAGCGGGAGGGGGAGCCCCTCTCCGGAGAGGCCATGAGCCGGACGCTGGGGGTGAGCCGGGCGGCGGTGTGGAAGGCCATGGAGACCCTGCGCCAGGAGGGGTATGAGATCTCCTCCGCCCCCCGGCGGGGGTATTGGCTGGAAAAATCCCCGGATCTGCTCTCCCCGGGGGAGCTGAGCCGGCCGGACCGCCGGGTGGGCCGGGAGCTGGTGTGCCTGGACCAGGTGGATTCTACCAACAATGAAATTAAGCGCCGGGCGGTGGGGGAGGTGCCCGACGGCCTGACGGTGGTGGCCGGGGAGCAGACCGGCGGCCGGGGGCGCCGGGGCCGGAGCTTTGTGTCCCCGCCGGGGAAGGGGCTCTACCTGTCCGCGCTGTTGAAGCCGGACTGCCCGTTGGGCGAGGTGCCCGCCCTCACCGCATGGTCGGCGGTGGCGGTGTGCGACGCCATTGAGGAGCTGTGCGGGGTGCGCCCCGGCATCAAGTGGCCCAACGACGTGATCCTGGAGGGGCGCAAGCTGTGCGGCATCCTCACCGAGCTGGAGCTGGAGGCCGAGACCGCCGCCCTGCGGTACGTGGTGGTGGGCATCGGCGTAAATATCAGCCAGACCGAGGCCGACTTCGGGCCGGAGGTGGCCCCGGTGGCCATCTCCCTGGCCCAGGCCCTGGGGTGGGCCCCACGCCGGGCGGAGGTGGCCCGGGCCCTGCTGGACAGCCTGGACCGGCTGTATGCCGGATTTCCCCAGCAGCGGGAAGGGTGGCTGGCCCGCTACCGGGCGGACTGCCTCACCGTAGGAAAGCCGGTCCGGGTGCTCTCCGGCGCCGGGGAGCGGGAGGGCACGGCCCTGGGTGTGGAGGAGGACTTCTCCCTCCGGGTGGCCTGGAAGGACGGTGGGGAGGAGGTCCTCTCCTCCGGCGAGGTGTCGGTCCGGGGGCTTCTGGGGTACGTCTGACCCTTCCGCAACCACTGGTTGCGAACTGTCGAAAAAAGAAAGTCTAGGAATTGCAAGGCCCGCACGGAGCTTTTTAGCTTCCATGCGGGCCGTTTTTCCCTTATATTTTCCCTTACGAACTGAAAACAGCCTTGATAAAGCCCTCCATGCGGGCGGCGCTGTCCTGCTTCATGCGCTCCGTGAAGTGGCCGTATCGGTCCAGGGTAAAGCCGGCGCTGGCGTGGCCCAAGTTGCCTTGTATGGTTTTGATATCGTCACCCGCTCGAATGGCGTTGACCGCATATGTATGGCGGAGATCATGAAAACGCACACCTTCCAAACCGGCGGCCTTGACCGCGGCGGAAAACCACCCTTCCACAGTCTGCTGGAGCAGCGGCCTGCCAATCTGATCTGTGAAGGTCAGGCCGTGGGGGTTATCCCACAACGGGCCGGCCTTGATCCTCGTTTCGGCCTGGCGTCTCCGCTGCTCTTTCAGGGTTTTCAAAACGGAGGGCGCCGGGGTAATCGTACGTGGCTTTCCATTCTTTGGGGAAATAAACAAGCCGCTTTCCGCCCGGTGCTCCGGCCTGACAAGCTGCTTGGAGATCAGGATTGTACCTTTCTGAAAATCCACACAATCCCAGGTCAGGCCCAGCAGCTCGGAAAGGCGGCAGCCGGTGAACAGAGCGACAGAAACCAGCAGCTCCAGGCGGCCGCCTTTGACTGCCAGAAGGAGTGCGGCGGCCTGCTCATCATCCAGGGGAAGAATTTCTTTCCGCTCCATTCTGGGGAGCTGACAATCAGACGCCGGGTTCCTGGGTATGTAGTCCAGCTTCACAGCCTTTTCCAACGCCTGGTGAAGCACCTTATAGGCCAGCCGGACGGAGGCCGGGGAGAGCTCCAAGCCGTTGATAAACCTCTGCACCATATGAGGGCGCAGCTCAGAAAGCCCCACCGCGCCCAGGGCCGGCTTGATATGCAGACGGACATTATTCTTGTACACCTGAACGGTAGCGGGCTTTACACCTCCCAGGTATTCCGCCGCCCATGTGTCCAGCCACGCCCCAACGGTCATTTTTGTAGGTGTGATGTAGGTGCCCTGGTCAACAGCCAGAGTGGCCGCTTTGAGGCGCTGGGCTACCTCCTTCTGTGTTTTCCCGGTTATGCTCCGCTGGATCTGCTTGCCGGTGCCGGGGTCGCGGCCAACAGTGAAGCGGGCTTCCCAATAGGTGTATTCCTTTCCCGAGCGGGTCACGGTTTTCTTGCGGATAGTGCCGGCGCCCGACGCTGCTTTTCTGCCCATACAGCTCTCCTTTCCACTTGCGCCCGCTCGCCGGTCTATGGTACAATATGGGCGCGGTTTTGATTCTTGTCAGGTCTCATAATCGCTCTTGCCGCCTCTGGTGTTGCTGCACCAGGGGCGGCTTTTTTCGTGCTCAGCCCCGGAAGAGCTTGGAGAGCTCCACAAAGCAGCCGTCCAGCACGTTGACCTTTGCAATGTCCTGGGCGGTATAGACCTCGGCCAGGCGGTAACGACCGTCCTCCAGGATACTCACCTGTACCGTCTTGTTTTCTGGATCCACAATCCAATACTCCCGGACGCCCGCCCGCTGGTACAGGTTGTATTTCACAAGCCGGTCATGGCGCTGGGTAGAAGGGGACAAGACCTCCGCCACCATATCCGGCGCACCTTTGCAGCCCAGTTCATCCAGCTTGCCGGGGTCGCACACGATGGAAACATCGGGCTCCACCATGGTATCCACGTTTTCCGGCCGGTCTCCCGCTCGCTCAAAGAGGCGGACGCCAAAGGGCGCTGGGTAGGCACGGCACGTTTTCCCGTCCAAATAGTTTCCCAACTGGCGGATGAGTTCCGACACAATCTCTTGATGGATGCGGGAAGGCGGGGCCATAAGCACCGGCGCTCCCTCTATCAGTTCGGCCCGCTCCTGCTCCGGCCAGGCCAGCACATCGGCAAGGGTATAGCGAGTTTCTTTGGGTAGGGGCATAATTACACCTCCTGACTAATTTTCTTCAACCGCCCTATTTCATTGCACCAAAACCAGGGGAGGCTTTATTCTTTATTATTTAGAGAATTTTTGCGTTGATATTTAGGAACTTCAGTTAATTCATCTACGCGGCGGACAGCCTCTTGTTGCCCTATTTCGTTGAGATTTGAAAAACTATAAATAAGTTGGCCAACCACTGTCTCCATAGAAATTTGTATAAAGTTTCCATCTGAGTTTGTAAATAAAAAATCAGGCATACGAGATGGGGCAGGCCCATCTTTAAAGAAATCCTCAAAAACCACACGAGTAGCAAATCGCTCATCTAATGCCTGCACTTCAATATTAAGGGCTTTAGCAATACGTTGTAAAGTTTCAAATTTTGGTTTACGCAAATCGCGTTCCCATTTGCTTACACTCTGATAAGGAATGTGCAACTTTTCTGCAAGTTCTGCTTGTGTCATACCGGCTTTTATTCTGGCTGCTTTAATGCGTTGTCCGGTGCTCATGGAAATCACCCCATACAAATGATAACACGCAAAGAAAGAAAACACAAGAAGGTTTGTAAAAAGACATTGACAAACACATAGGCGTGTGCTAACCCTTGTATAACACAAAAGGGTTAGGAGCGTTAATATGCGTATTGACCGTGTAAAATTTGCGGCAGCTCTCGCCAAGAAGGATATTACAATACTCCGCCTGGCGGAGGCAGCCGGAGTATCCAGAGTAACGATAAGTGGGGTTAAACACGGAAAATCGTGTGCCAAAACCACAGCGGAGAAACTAGCTGCTGTCCTGGGACCGGAGATTCTGGAAGAGGAGGCGTAAATCATGGAAAAACTGGCTTATTCGGTGCCGGAGGCGGCGGAAGTGCTGGGCGTAGGGGTGCAGGCCGTCTACAATCTGGCCCATGTAGCCAGCTTTCCGGCGGTGAGGGTGGGCAATCGAATCCTGATCCCCTGTGAGAGCCTGGCCCGGTGGCTGGAAGAGCAGGCAGGCAAACAGCTATGAGGCGGACCATTATGGAACGTATGGCCGCCGTGCTGGCCCTGGCGGCCTGCGTCTGTGCCGAGTGTATTCCTCTGATGCTGGCCCTGGTGGGTGCGGCGTACCTGTGTATGGGCCTGGCAAATTGCCAAGCGATTGTGAATTTCAAGAAAGGAGGCTTTTCCATGTATTACAAAGTATGTCCGAATTGTGGGGCGAACCTGGATCCGGGCGAGCGCTGCGACTGTGAGGACGCAAAAGAGCCCGGCCGGCGCTGTGAGCACCGGGCGGGCCCTTTCGGGAACAGCACTATGCGGAGCTCCCGAACCGGCCGGAGCACACACCAGCTGCCGGCGGGAAGTCTGACACGGTAAAGGGAATATGGCCGCAATGGGGATTTTAGGCACAGCGAGAAACCTCATGCCGCCTGGAAGTTGAAGAGAGGAGTTATCGTACATGACCACCAATGAAACCCGGACGGAGCTTTCCCGTCTGACCGAGCGGGCCAGTGACAGGCAGCTGGATCTGATCCTCCGCATAGTGAGGCTGATCATCAGAGAGGAGGCACGGGCATGACAAGTAATATCATCCATTTACCTGTTCGCTTTGAGATGATACGCATTGAAATACTTCCATCAGAAGTGGAACATGTCTCTGTTTTTCAGAGAGACCGCTCCGGCGGGTGGCACGCTTTTATCACCTGCGCTTCCCCAGATGAGGTTTCTACCTGTATAGAGAAAGCAAACCAGGAGCTGAAAAAGAAATTCGTTACTGGATGAAGAACATTGGTTGAAAATGCTTCTATAGACGCCTTGTGCCTTGCTTTTGAGTATGGGCGGGCAAAGGGCGTGAGAACCGCCCAAAACCGGGCCGCAAAATAGGAGAAACGGAACATCTGCGGGGGTATGGCAGATCGCCGTACCCCCGCGGACGTTTCAAACAAAGGATGGAATCAGCATGGACCAATATCTGACATACACGGCGGAGGATTACCGCAACACGGTAAAAGCCCTAAAGGTTATGCAAAACATCCCCTTTGATAATCAGCGCAGCAGAGAGGCGCAGGAACGGGAGCGGGCCATACTGGCAGCGGCATTGGAGGCGGCCAGATATGCGGCCCTGCGGATGGAAAACCCGCCGCTTACCAGGGAGCATCTGAAACGGATGCACGGAATGGCGGTATACCTGGAGCGCCCCGAGTATTCCTCAGGATCAGCGGGAATCGTAGACGGCCGTGATGAAACCATTGTGATTCTCGGGCCGGAAGGAACCGAGCGGGTAGAGTGGTTCCACTGGATACCAGGCAGATACTATCGTTTCCCCGCTGATGGCGGGGATTTGCGTTTCTCCAAGTAACCGCGCCAGAATTGGGGCGCCAGAGAAAGGAGCAGTATATGGCAAAGCGGAAAAAGACCATAGTGGCCGGCGACCTGATAAAGACCGTGATTTATACAGCTCCGGAGCCCAGGGACGGCCCCCGGGTACGGGCGGCCAAGTCCCGCATGACCAGCGCCGCACAGAAGGCCATGAATGACAAAACCGCGCGGGGGCGGTTGGAAATGTCGATAGCGGCCAACTTCAAACGTCATGATCTGTTCCTCACCTTGACCTATCGCCTCAAAGACCTGCCGGCAAAGAGAGCTGGAGCGGTACTCAATGTGCGCAAATTCCTGCGGAATATGAGGGAAGTCAGAAAAACCGCAGGGATTCCATTTAAGTATATTTACGTCACAGAGGAAAAGCACGGAGACGGTAAATTACACCATCATATTATCATGAACGCCACCGAGCGGGATATTGAAACCATCCGAAGCCTGTGGCCCCATGGGGATGTGATTGACATTGAATACCTTGGATGTCGGGAATATGCGACCTGGGCGGAATACATGACAAAAGAGGGGGCTCAGGGCCGCCCGGTTGGAGCGCAGATGTGGACGCCAAGCAAGAATCTGGATAAGCCAAAGGTTACATACAGCTATGTAGGCAACGATGAAACCCTGTCGCCGCCTATCGGGGCGCACGTACTCGAATGGGAGGAGAAAGTTACAGAGTTCGGTAGCTACTGCTATATAAAGTATTATTTTCCACCTAAGCACTGGGGCGAGGAACCCCCACAGAGGCGCGGCCCGTGGCCTCTTATGTCTTGTTTATAGTGAGATATAACTTTAGAACAGGGCATGTAGAATCAACAGCTTGCGCATTGCCTCCTCCCCATACCGTGCGCTATGCTAGAGGCGAAAACAGGATAAGCTTTGCTAAGCCTCTTGCGCGCAGGTGAGCGGGCGCGGTTCAGCTGAGGCCAGGCGGCAGGCACCCGGAAAACATCTTAGCAAGCGAATGCCTGCGGGGCCAATTTGGCAGGCTGAGCGGTGATTATGGCCGCCCACAGACTGGCTGTGCCCAAGATATCCGCTCGTATTGGGATGCTGTCAGGCGCTGGATACCCTCACACTTCGGAGAGCGGAGGGGGCCGCCGTGGGGCTGGTTGGACACGGGAGTTTTGAAAAGGCGGGGTGCATCTACATGACCAATGAAGAACTCGCAAGCATGATCCAGAGCGGGGAGCGTGGAAAGGTTCTGGAACTGTGGGAACAGGTACGGCGGTTTGCATGGCAGCAGGGCAAAAAGTGGGCAGCATACCACGGCCATGGCATGGAGGTAGAGGACTATGCCCAGGTGGGCTTTTTAGCCATGCTGGACGCCCTAGGGAGCTGGAAAAACGGGGAAGGACGCTTTCTCACCTGGTATGCCATGCGGTTAAAGGCCGCGTTTACTGCGTCGTCAGGGCAGAGAACCCAGCGAGACAGAATGGATCCTCTGCAAACAAGTATGTCGCTTGAAATGCCGCTACAGGACGGAGAGGGGAAACAAATCTTTCTGGCGGATGTGATCCCGGATAAATCGGCGGAGCGGGATGTGGAGCGGGTGGTGGAGCTGGATTTTGCAAGGCGCAGACGGGCAGCGGTCCGGCAGGCTCTGTCAGGATTGCCAGAGGACCAGCGCCGGGCGGTGATCCTGCGCTATTGGGCTGGGCAGCCCGTTGACCCAAAGACGCACCAGGAGGCGTTACGGGCCCTTAGAAGGCCCGCCGTGTCCCGGGGGTTACGGGAGTACCTGTGATTAGCTGGTGGGGATAATGGCCGCGCAAGCTGCCCCGGGTGGGGGGTCTGGTGGTGAATGCCACTTGCTGGTGGGTGTGTGGCCTCTCTGCTGGAGTGTAGCGCGGGGGCCTATATAACGGCTGCTGGGCGGCCGGCTCTCTGACGGAACGAGCGGGCGGTAATCCAGGCCACGCAACGCCGCTCATGGAAATACCTTTGCCGGCCTTCTGCCTTCAAGAGAAAATGCCAAGCGCTTGGGAATTTAGATCCATCAGAAAATAAAAGTTGGGGTGAGCCTGTGAATGGGGTCTTACGCAGCAGAATCAAGGATCTGCGAGAAAGGAAGCATCTATCCAGGAGTGCTCTTTCTCAGCTATGCGGTCTCAGCCGGAACATGATAGGGCTGTACGAGCGGGGAGAAGCTGACCCGTCCACGGAAACTGTGTGCGCCCTGGCAGATGTATTTGGGGTGTCAACAGATTATCTCCTTGGCCGAACGGATCAAGGGGCTAGGGCTTGTTTGAAAAATCAGGAGACTTGTTCTAAGTCAACAGAATTGCAATGGCGGCAAGGTGAACGAAGGCCAAGAAGGAGGTGTCCAGCTTGTCGTATCTGGT
>NZ_NFIQ01000066.1 GCF_002159455.1 Flavonifractor sp. An306 | reverse complement strand
CGGTGGAAATTCACTACAATGACATTGGCTGTGTGGAACTGCCACAGCCGAAAGGTCAGTCCACCGCCAAGGGTGCGTGAGACAAAAAGAAGTCCCCGGCAGATACTGCCGAAGCAATATCTGCCGGGGGTTCAGACATCTGCAAAGTTACCCCTGTCAGGGGGCACCCGAGGCGTCTGGCTGCGTTTCTCCGCATCAGAGCCCGTCTTTGTTGACCGCCCGGTTGATGGCGGAGAGGATCCCCTTCAGGGGGGCCAGGTTGATGTTGTGGCTCATACCCACGCCGAACCAGTCCTTGCCGGTCTCATCCTGGAGGTGGATGTAGGCCACGGCCTGGGAGTCGGAGCCCTGCTTGATGGCGTGCTCACTGTAATCCACGAAGGTGAAGCGGTCCATCTTCTGGCCGTGGATGGCGTTGAAGAAGGCGTCGATGGGGCCGTTGCCCGAGCCCTGGACCTGGAAGGTGGTGTCGGTGTGGCGGATGGTGCCGGCGAAGGTGACGTGGGAGTGGCCCTCCTCGTCGGTGAACTCGGCGAAGGAGTGGCGCACCAGCTCGTAGGGCTTGTCGGCGTCGATGTAGTGGGTCTTGAACAGCTCGTAAATGGCGTCGGCCTTCAGCTCCTTGCCCACCCGGTCGGTCTCCACCTGGACGATGTGGCCGAATTCGGGGTGCATGGCCTTGGGCAGGTCGAAGCCGAAGTTGTGCTGCATGACGAAGGCGGCGCCGCCCTTGCCCGACTGGGAGTTGATGCGGATGATGGGCTCATACTGCCGTCCCACGTCGGCGGGGTCAATGGGCAGATAGGGCACCTCCCAGTACTCGGTGCCGCTCTCCGCCATATACCGGGTGCCCTTGTTGATGGCGTCCTGGTGGGAGCCGGAGAAGGCGGTGAACACCAGCTCGCCCACGTAGGGCTGCCGCTCGCCGATCTTCATTTTGGTGACCTTCTCGTACACGTCCCGGATCTTGTTGATGTTGGAGAAGTCCAGGCCGGGGTCCACCCCCTGGGTGTACAGGTTGAGGGCCAGGGTCACCATGTCCACGTTGCCGGTGCGCTCGCCGTTGCCGAACAGGGTGGCCTCCACCCGCTCGGCCCCCGCCAGCTGTCCCAGCTCGGCGGTGGCCACGCCCTCGCCCCGGTCGTTGTGGGGGTGGAGGGAGATGATGGCGCACTCCCGGCTGGGCAGTTTGGAGATGAAGTACTCGATCTCGTCGGCGAAGTAGTTGGGCAGGCAGTTCTCCACGGTGGTGGGCAGGTTGAGGATGATCTTGTGCTCCGGCGTGGCGCCGATGGCCTCGATCACCGCCTGGCAGATCTCCACCGCGGCGTCCATCTCGGTGCCCATGAAGGACTCGGGGGAGTACTCGTACCGCAGGTCCATGCCGGCGTCAATGGCGGGCTGGCTCAGCTCCCGGATCAGGGTGGCGGCGTCCACGGCGATCTGGGTGACTCCCGCCACGTCGGTGTGGAACACCACCTTCCGCTGGAGGGTGGAGGTGGAGTTGTAGAAGTGGAAGATGACGTGCTTGGCGCCGTCGATGGCCTCAAAGGTGCGGCGGATCAGGTGCTCTCTGGCCTGGACCAGCACCTGGATGGTCACATCGTCGGGGATGTGTCCCCCCTCAATGAGGGCCCGGAGAAATTCATACTCGGTCTCGGAGGCGGAGGGGAAGCCCACCTCGATTTCCTTCACGCCGATGTCCACCAGGGTGTGGAAGAGCTCCAGCTTCTCCCCCACGTTCATGGGGTCGATCAACGCCTGGTTGCCGTCCCGCAGGTCCACGGAGCACCAGATGGGGGGCGCCTTCAGCTCCTTGTCGGGCCAGGCGCGCTTTTCCATTTTGAGGGGGATAAAGGGGATGTACTTTTCCTGTGCGGGTTTCATAACAGCAGTTCCTCCTTGGGTCAGGGATTTTCTTCATGAAAAAACGCCCCTGACCAGAATATGGTCAGGGGCGTAAGATACGCGGTACCACCCTGCTTCCGCCCGCCGTCACCGACGGACGCTCATGGCCTCCAACAAGGCCGGGGCCTGTAACGTGGCCGCGACGGCCCGCCCTACTGCGAAACGGTTCAGGCGGACGGCTCCGGGCTCAGTATCCACACGCTTTCCCCCGCCGGTTCGCACCAACCACCGGTTCTCTGAGGGGGACGGGACGTGCTTTCTTCCCATCATTGCCTGTTTCAGGATTTAATTATGGACATTTTAGCCGAACCGCCCAGTTTTGTCAAGAGCCAGTTTCCGCCCACCGGACCTGTGGCGTCTCCAGCCAGAACAGTTGGGTGAAGGCGTAGTAGACCGGACCGGCGCTGTTGTCGGATGCCAGGGAGACCGAGTTCCGGTAGGTGGCCAGGTAGTCCAGCCCGTTCCTGGAGTAGACGGCCAGGTGGAACAGAGAGCCGTTGCGCAGCTCGGAATCCCAGACCGCCAGCCTTTCCCCGTCCCAGGCCATGGACAGACAGCTGTATGTGTCGTCGGTCCAGGTGAAGCCGCCGCAGCCCAGCTGGGCGGCCTTCCGGTCGTCCCCGGTGAATGCCGTCTGCCACATCCCTCCGGCTTTGTGCAGTACGGCGAAGTGGTAGCAGTACCCCTCGGCCCTGGGGCCGTAGATCATGGGAACAAGGAAACCGTCTCCCTTGTAGGTCTGCATATAGGATTCTTCCTCGGAGAAGGGCAGCAGATCCATCGTCTGACGGAGGTTTCCCTCCCCGTCAAAGACCCGCAGGCGGAGCTGTCCTTCCTCCCGGGTGAGCAGGAAGAAGTCCGCCTCGCCCTCCGTGCCCCAAAAGTCCAGGATATCCGCCCCCTCCGGCAGGGACCAGAGGGTTTCCAATGTGCCGAGCGTATCCTCCGGTCCGGGCGTATAGCGGTAGAGGCCCCAGCCGCCGGGGATGGCGCTGCCGTCCAGTGCAATTTTCTGGTAGTTTCCCGTCTCGTCCCTGGCAGAGATGGAGGCCGTGTTGGTCAGCACAAAGAGTATGGTGTCTCCGCAGGGAGCGGCATAGCTCTTGAGTCTGGGAATGCAGTCGGTGTTGTAGGAAACGCCGCTACCTTGCGCAGTCACGGTAAACGTTGCATCGGAGGGGACCGGGATGGCAAAGTAATCCTGAAACAGCTGCTGCAGATTGCTGTTTCCCCACAGGTCGTATTGGATGCCGGGCAGGTCGGAGGTGACGCGCAGAGGCCAGCTGTCGAAATAGTCCCGAATCCGGAAGGAGACGGTGGCTTTTGTGCCCTCCGGCGCGGTCTCCTGAGCCTGTTGGATGAGGGAGTCCAGCAGGGCACGGGGATTGTCCGGTGTCCCGCCCCAGTAATAGACGTCGGCAACCTCCACTGACAGAGGCTGGCTGACCCAGGGCTTTGTGCGGGGGTCCTGGCTCAGCGTGCTGGTAAAGTCGGTCTCCGCCTCCTCCGGCCGGCCGGCGGGGAAGGTGGTGGTCCAGAACATCTGGTTGCCGCAGGACAGGGGAAGGGTCAGTTCCACGCCGTCGGCGGCCTCCGGGGTTCCCGCCAGCACCTCACATTGGATGGTCACCTGATCGGCGGTGTCCAGAATGGCCAGACTGGCCCCGGTCAGCAGTCCGGCAGACAGCAGGGCCAGCAGCAGGATGGCCCATCGGTATCCTCTCATATCCTCACTCCCTGTCTGTCAGATGGTCCAGGGCCCGGCTCACCCGGTCGGCCTGGTAGCGGTAGGTCTCCTTGACGAAATCCATCAGGCCCCGGCCCTGCTCTTCCAGCTCCAGGGTGGTGACGTCCCCCGCCACTTTGCCTTGGTGGAGAAGTACCGCCCGGCCGATGAAGTGCTGCACCTCCTCCAGCAGGTGGGTGGACAGCAGGATGCTCTCCTCCGGCTCCAGGATCCCCAGCAGGACCTTGTAAAAATCCTCCCGGTTGAAGATGTCGTTTCCGGCGAAGGGTTCGTCCATCAGAATGTAGTCCGCCCCCTGGCTCAGGGCCAGGATCACCTCGAACTGATTCTTCTGGCCGGTGGAGAAGCCCCGGATGGCCTTGCCCATGGGCAGCTGGAAGAAGTCCATCAGGGCCTCAAACCGCTTGGCGCGGAAGTTGGGGAAGTGCTCCTGATAAAAGGCCCGGTGGGCTTTGGCGGTGAGTGCGGGGAAATAGGAGTGCTCGCAGGTGGCAAAGGACAGCCGGGCGATATTCCGGGTGGTGACAGGGGCGCCGTCCAGGGTGATGGTTCCCTGATACCGCAGCAGGCCCAGCACGCACTTCATCAGGGTGGTCTTGCCCGCCCCGTTCTCCCCGAACAGCCCGACGATCTCCCCCGGCCCAATGGTCAGGTCTATCCCGTCCAGGGCGGTGGAGCCGCCCAGGTAGGTCTTTTTCACATCCTTCAGTTCCAGCATAACCTTAACCTCCCGTCGTGGCCCACACGTCCGGCGGCAGACAGCCCGCCGGGGTGAAGGTCAGATAGCAGATGAAAAACAGTCCGAACAGCACCGCCGCCGTCAGAACGGTACCGGCCAGCAGCAGGGCGGAGCCTCCCAGGCACCGCCTGGCAAATTCCCACCGCTGGGGGAGCCGCCGCATCAGGTAGTCGCTGCGGGCGCCCTGCCGGTGAAAGAGAAAGTGGGCGATGGGCAGCAGCGCCAGAGCCAAAGCGGTGGCGGCGAAAAAGAGAAAGGCGCCGCCCAGCACCTGGGGATAGGGAGGCACCATGGCGCCGGGGATCAGTTCCCGCTCCCAGGAAACGGGAGCATAGGTATATAGGTCATCCACCGCGCTGCCGAACCGGTAGACAAACAGGGCAAAGGCGGTCAGAGCGGACAGAGCCGCAGCGCAGGCCGCCCCCATGACCTCATTGCTCCAGGGCCAGCCCATGGGGAAGAGACGGGCCAGAGGTTCCAGCTTACTCCTCATGCTCAGAACACCTCCAGACATTGCTGGCCGTCAGGGCAATGGCGGAGCCGAAGATCATCAGTCCTGCCGCGGAGGAAATGACGTTGTCCATACCGGAGGGAAAGAAGATAACGGCCAGCGCTGCCAGGGGCAGCAGGGCCCAGGATTTCCGCCCGTGCCGCCAGTGGAAGGGGAGGGCGGCGGCGGACAGTCCCAGGGCGGCGCAGCAGACCAGATTGCGGGCCATCACCAGCCAGTCCCACAGGGGGAGCAGGGCGTGGAGATAGGGGGCGCGGGAGAAGGCGAAAAAGAGGGACTGATGGTTGCTGAACTCCGCCGGCAGGGTGTGGAGATAGTACCGGGCCAGCGCCAGTGCCGCTGCCGTCTGCACGCCCCAGAAGAGGAGCAGCAGCAGAGCGTTGAGTCCGCCCCACAACAGTACCAGCACCCGCTCGTCCACCGACAGCCGCCGGAGGGTGTAGCCGGTCTTTGCGCCCCGTTCCGTGCCGGGCAGCACCAGCACGGCGCACACCAGCACCAGTCCTGCGGCAAACGCCAGAGAGAGTCCGCTTACCCGTACCGTTTCCTCCAGAGAGGGGGTGATATGCTCGGTGCTGCCCCATCCCCAAAAGGCGGCGAGGAACAGGAGAATCTGCACCCCGACGGTGAGTACAGAGAGCAGCAGCACCTTCCACACCGACAGCCGGGCGGCGGGACCCAGGGCGGAACCATACTTTTTCATGACCCATCCTCCTTACTTTCCTCCCACAGCCGGTCCAGCAGGGCGAAGGCGTCCGCCTTTTCCAGGCCCGCCTGCCGCAGGGAGCGCACCAGCAGCCCAGCCTCCTGCTCCAGCAGCTGACGCCGGATGTCCTCCACCCGATCGGGGGTGAGGGAAATTTCGCTTTTGGCCCCCGAGCGGGAGGAGATGAGCCCCTCCTCCTCCAGCAGCTTGTAGGCCTTCTGTACCGTGTTGGGGTTGACCCCCAGCTGGGCGGAGAGCATCCGGCGGGAGGGCAGCTCGTCTCCGTCCCCGGCCGTCCCGGCGGCCACGGCCCGCTTCACGTACCGGATGATCTGCAGATAGATGGGCAGACCGTCCTCCGGCACAAAGGCGGAAAAATCAACCAAGGCCCTCACCTCCCTGAACTGTATTATTAGACTAATACACTTTCTAACTGTATTATATGAGTAATACGGTTTTCTGTCAAGGGGAGAAGCCCCTTTTCTTTTTCGCTCATTTCCGTTATACTGGAACAGAACCTGAAAAAGCGAGGAACTGTTATGCTGCTGTCTGGAGAACAACTGACCAAAACCTACGGGACCCGAACCCTGCTGGACGGGGTCTCTTTTTATGTGGACCGGGGGGACAAGGTGGGGGTGATCGGGGTCAACGGCACCGGAAAATCCACCCTGCTCCGGCTGCTGGCCGGGGCGGAGGAGCCCGATGAGGGCACCGTCCGGCCCGACCCCAATGTGCGCCTGGAGTATCTGCCCCAAAACCCGGTATTTCCCGGGGAACGGACGGTGCTGGAGCAGGTGCTGGCGGGGCTCAGTGACGACGACCGGGTTTTGGCGGAGTACGAGGCCAAGACCATCCTGAACCGGCTGGGGGTATCCCGGTTTGACCAGAAGGTGGGGGAGCTGTCCGGCGGGGAGCGCCGCCGGGTGGCCCTGGCGGCGGTGCTGGCCCGGCCCAGCGACGTGCTGATCCTGGACGAGCCCACCAACCACCTGGACAACGACATGGTGAACTGGCTGGAGGAGGAGCTGAAGGCCTGGAAAGGGGCCCTGGTGATGGTGACCCACGACCGGTATTTTCTGGAGCGGATCGTCACCACCATGGTGGAGGTGGAGGACGGAAAGCTGTACACCTATCCGGGCAACTATGACAAGTACCTGGAGCGGAAGGCGGCCCGGCTGGAGAGCGAAAAGGCCAGCGAGCGCAAGCGTCAGGCCATCCTTCGCCGGGAGTACCAGTGGGTGATGCAGGGCCCCACCGCCCGGGGCACCAAGAGCCGGGAGCGGCTGGAGCGGTATGAGGCCCTGAAGGCCCAGAGCGGCCCGGCGGAAAAAACTTCCCTGGAACTTTCTGCCCGGTCCAGCCGTCTAGGAAAAAAGACGGTGGAATTGCGGGGTGTCACCAAGTCCTTCGGGGAGCGGACGGTGCTCCGAAACTTTGACTGCATGCTCCTGCGGGACGACCGCATCGGCATCGTGGGGGCCAACGGCAGCGGAAAGTCCACCCTGTTGAACCTGCTGGCGGGGAAGCTGGCCCCAGACGCCGGGGAGATCGAGGTGGGGGAGACCGTCCGCATCGGCTACTTCTGCCAGGAAGTGCCGGACATGGACAGTGATACCCGGGTGATCGACTATGTAAAGGAGATCGGCAACCGCATCGAGACGGCAGAGGGGATGCTTACCGCCACCCAGCTGCTGGAGCAGTTCCTGTTCCCGGCGGAGGTCCAGTGGAGCCCCATACGGAAACTGTCCGGCGGTGAGAAACGGCGGCTGTTTTTGCTGTCGGTGCTGGCGGCGGCTCCCAACGTGTTGCTGCTGGACGAGCCCACCAACGACCTGGATATCCAGACCCTGTCCATTCTGGAGGACTATCTGGACACCTTCCCCGGGGCGGTGGTGGCGGTGTCCCACGACCGCTACTTCCTGGACCGGGTGGTGCGCCGGGTGTTTGCCGTGGAGCCGGATGGCCGGGTGAAGGGCTATCCCGGCGGCTACACCGAGTATCTGGAGGCCCGGCAGAAGGAGGAGAAGCCCAAGATCCCCAGGGAGCCCGCCCCGGACAAGGGGAAGGAGCGCCCGTCCGCCCCGCCCCAGAAGGTGAAATTTACCTACAAGGAGCAGCGGGAGTACGAGACCATCGACGCCGACATCGCCGCCCTGGAGGAGCAGATCAAGCAGGTCCAGGGGGAGCAGGCGGCAAAGGCCACCGACTATGTGGCCCTTCAGGAGCTCCAGGCCAGGCAGGAGGAGCTGGAGGCCGCCCTGGAGGAGAAAATGGAGCGCTGGGTCTACCTCAACGACCTGGCCGAGCAGATCGCCAAGCAATAGAGACCACTTAAAAGGAGAGAACCCATGATAAAGCATTGGAAACCCATTTTGGCGCTGGTGCTGGTGGGCGTCCTGGCCCTGATTGGGTTGGGCCGCTGGTCCCAGCCCGACGCCTCCGCCGCGTCCACCTGGGAGAAGAAGGAATTTCGGGCTGTGTGGGTGTCCACGGTGTACCGCCTGGACTACCCCAGCCAGGCCACCACGGATCCTGCGGTGCTGAAGGCGGACGCAGACGAAATTTTGCAGAACTGTGCGGATATGGGCATGACCGCCGTGATCCTTCAGGTGCGGCCCTCCGCCGACGCCCTGTATCCCTCGGCCTACTATCCCTGGAGCAAGTACCTGACCGGTACCCAGGGAATCGCCCCTCAGGGCGGCTTTGACCCCTTGGCCTACTGGGTGGAGGAGGCCCACAAGCTGGGTCTGGAGCTCCACGCCTGGATCAACCCCTTCCGGATCACCAAGGGGGGCCAGAGCGAGTTTGACGCCCTCACCGCCAACCACCCCGCCAAGGTCCACCCTGAATGGGTGGTGGAGTACGAGGACAACTTCTACTTCAACCCCGGCCTGCCGGAGGTGCGGGAGTACATTGTCCAGGGGGCCGAGGAGCTGGCCCGCAACTACGACATCGACGGCGTCCACCTGGACGACTATTTCTATCCCGGCAGCGGCTTTGACGACGCCGCCGCCTATGCCCAATACGGCGGCGGCTTTTCGGATATCGGAGACTGGCGGCGGGACAACGTCAACCAGCTGGTGAAGACCCTGGGTGAGCGGCTCTACGCCATCGACCCCGACCTGTCCTACGGTATCAGTCCCTCCGGCGTGTGGGCGGACAAGAGCAGCCTGCCCGAGGGCTCCAATACCACCGGCGGCTATGAGAGCTATTACGCCGCCTATGCCGACAGCCGGAAATGGGTGAAGGAGGGCTGGATCGACTACATCTGCCCCCAGGTCTACTGGTACATCGGCCACAAGAGCATGGACTATGAGACCATTGCCCGCTGGTGGGCGGATGTGGTAAGGGGTACAGGTGTCTCCCTTTACATAGGGATGGCGGACTACCAGGCGGGGAACACCGACTCCAGCAGCCCCTGGTACGGCATTACCGCCATTGAAAACATGCTGGCGCTGAATCAGAAGCTGCCCGAAGTGACGGGCGAGGTCCACTTCCGCTATCAGTTCCTGGTGGACAACAGCGCGCTGAACGGACTCTACCGGAAGGCCTATGGGGATGTTCAGCCGGAGCCCACCCCCACGCCTGCCCCGACGCCCACGCCCACAGCCACGCCGCAGCCCACCGCTACCCCGGCGCCGGCGGTGACTGTGACCTTGGACACCGTGAATCACACCGCCTATATGGAGGGGGATAACGGCCTGTTCCGGCCGGAGGCCACCCTGAGCCGGGCGGAGGCGGTGGCCATGCTGGCCCGGCTGGCGGTGGACGGCAATGGAAATGCCCTTTATACCGGAGAGGCCGGGATCACCGGCTTTTCCGACGTTTCGGCCACCGCCTGGTACGCCCCTTACGTGGCCTTTGCCCAGAAGTACGGACTGGTAAACGGCTATTCCGACGGCACCTTCCGGCCGGAGCAGCCGGTGAGCCGGGCGGAGCTGGTGAAGCTGCTCTCCGCCTTCTTCCCCCAGACGTCCGGTACGGTCACCTTTCCCGATGTGCCTGCCGACCACTGGGCGGCGGACGTGATCTCCTTTGCCGCCGGTCAGGGCTGGGTGTCCGGCTATCCCGACGGCACCTTCCAGCCCGCGCGGAGTATCAGCCGGGCGGAGGCGGTGAAGCTGGTCAACCAGGCTCTGGGCCGTCAGGCCGGGGAGCGGGAGGCGGCCATGCCCTTCTCCGATGTGCCCGCCGGCCACTGGGCCTATTGGGAGATCCTGGAGGCCTCGGTGACCCACGAATATGAAAAGACCACTTCCGGCGAGGACTGGAAGTGACAGAAAGAGCCGTCTGGCGCGCCGTTTCTTCTGCGGCGCGCCAGACGGCTTTTCCACATGTTGTCAGTTGTCTCCTCAGGAAACAGTTGTGAAAAGAGGTGATATCTGTTAAGATTGGGCTGATAGACCCCATTGTTAAGGAGAATATGCGGCTTGGACGAATTGTGGTTTCAGATTCTGATTTGTTTTTTGGCGGGTGCGGGGGCCGGGCTGGGCACCGGCTTTGCGGGCATGAGCGCGGCCACCGTGATCAGCCCCATGCTGGTGACCTTCCTGGACATACCGGCCTATGACGCCATCGGCATCGCCCTGGGCAGCGACGTGCTGGCCAGCGCGGTCAGCGCCCGCACCTATGCCAAAAGCGGCGCCATTGACATCAAAAACGGCATTGTCATGATGTGCGGCGTGTTGAGCATGACCATGGTGGGAAGCTGGCTGTCCACCATGGTACCCAACAGTACTCTGGGGGGATTTTCGGTGGCCATGACCCTGGTGCTGGGTCTGCGGTTCTTGATTTTCCCCATCACCGCCCCCCGGTATGCCGCCGGAGACTGCGGCCGACGCACGCAGATCATCAAAGGTGCGGTGGGCGGCGCCTGTATCGGCCTGATCTGCGGCTTTTTCGGCGCGGGCGGTGGTATGATGATGTTGATGGTGCTGACGGTGGTGCTGGGTTACGAGCTGAAAACCGCCGTGGGTACCAGCGTATTCGTGATGACATTTTCCGCCCTCACCGGTATGGCCAGCCATTTCGCCCTGGGCAGCACCCCCCATTTGGGTATCTTGATCATGTGCGTGATCTTTACCCTGCTGTGGGCCCAGCTGGCGGCGAAAATCGCCACCCGGGCCGACGCCCTGCTGCTGAACCGGCTGACTGGCGTGATCCTCACAGTTTTGGGCATTGTTCTGATCCTTATTTCCTGGTTATAACGTACAACATGAAAATTTGGGAGAACCTATCATGACAAAGAAACGGAACTGGAAAAGGCTTGCTGTGATCCTGGTTGTGGCGGCGGTGGCGCTGGCTGTCATTATTCCGGTGGCTGTGCTGGCGGTCTCCAAGCTGTTTACCGCCCAGGAGCACGCGGTGCGTACCGACTGGAGCTTTGAGACCGGCGATGTCATTGCCGAACTGGAGGAGTGGCAGGTGGACTTTGCCGAGGCCGAGCTGGGCGAGGGCCTGCGGGCCATCCAGCTGGTGCCCCAGGACATCGGGGAGGAGGGCTTTACCTTCTACGACCTGGAGGTGCAGCAGCGGCTGGATGGGGCGCTGCAGGATATCAAGGCTGCCCGGAGTATGTCATGGACGGCCACCACTCCGCTGGCGGTGCTCAATCCCTTCGGCACCGGGAGCAACGGGCTGTATCTGTACTTTGAGACCGAGCAGGATACCAAGGTCACCTATACCATACATGTGGAGGCCGACGGCATTTCGGACTTTACGGCGGAGGCCGCCGACGCTTCGGGCAAGGAATATACCAGAAACCATGAGTTCCAGCTTATCGGGCTGGTGCCGGGGGAGCGCAACGAGGTTACGCTGACCATGACCGGTACATGGGGAAATACCCGGCAGGTGGTGCGCTTCAGTGTGGATATGCCGGAGACCAGCTCCGGATACTCCACCCGGCTGGAGGTGACGGAGGGCTCCTCCGACCAGCCCCAGGCGGAGGGCCTGTTTGCCATGATGCGGGTCAATGGGTATCTGGGCTACGGGTTTTTCTTTGACGACGACGGCGTGATGCGCTATGAAATGGTGCTGGAGGGCTACGGCTTTGACCGGCTGCTGTTTGACGGCGACGAGATTCTGACCTGTGTATCCTCCTCCAAGCTGGCGCGGATCGACGGGCTGGGCCGGGTCACCCGGATCTATACCCTGGACGGCTACGACCTGCACCACGATATCGGCTACGGCGCGGACGGGGAGCTGCTGGCCCTGGCCGAGGAGGTGGGCGGCGAGACGGTGGAGGACCGGCTGCTGTCCATCGACCTGGAGACGGGGGAGGTCACCCAGCTGCTGGACTTCAGCCAGCTGATGGAGCCCTATTTTGAGATGACCCGGAAGGTGGGTCCCACGGACGACTTTTTCTGGCAGGCGGGGGAGTGGGACTGGCTCCACCTCAACAGCCTGCAGTACATGCCGGAGGATGACAGCCTGATCGTCTCCTCCCGGGAGACCTCCGCCATCATCAAGGTCAAGGGGCTCCACAGCCAGCCCGAGCTGGACTGGCTGGCGGGAGACGAACGGTTCTGGCAGGATACGCCCTACGCCGGTCTCTGCCTCACGCAGGAGGGGGATTTCGTGCCGCAGTACGGCCAACACTGTGTGGAATATCTGGCCGATGGGGAGGAGGACGGCGTCTACTACCTGGCGGTGTACAACAACAACTACTGGTCCCTGAACAGCCGGGACTTTACCCTGGAGGTGGCCGACAGCGTGGGCACCGGCCTGTACCTCACCGACGATGAGACCAGCCAGGTCTATGTGTACCGGATTGACGAAAACAACCGGACCTTTGCCCTGGAGGACAGCTTTGACGTGCCCTATTCCAGCATTGTATCCAACGGCTCCCAGTGCGGAGAACAGGGTAACTGGGTGGTCAACAGCGGTGTGGCCATGGTGTTCGGGGAGTATGACGCCAATGGAGAGCTGATCCGGGAGTACGCCTATGAGTGTACCATGCAGAATTACCGTACCTTCAAGTACGAAATGAACATCTGGTTCCGGTGAGGTGGAAGGGCTTTGAAACGGCGGAGCAAGCGGGCGCGGGGATGGAATTATCGGGTTACCGGCGGGATTACCGCCATATTCCTGCTGCTTTTTGTGCTGGGCTTTTATCTGACCCAGCGGGTTTTGCTGGATAATGCCCAGGAGCTGGGCAACGAGCTGGCCAGCCGCTATGCGGAGGAGGAGATTCAGAATCTGCGGGCGGAGGAGCTGTTGCTGACCCTGGGTACGGAGACCCTGGCGGAGCAGGCGAAGGCGGGGGCCAGCCAGCAGGAGCTGGAGCAGTGGACGCAAAGCTTTTTCCAAAAGGTGCTGGAGGCGGAGAGCGGCGGCAGACTGGCGCTCCGGGCCGTGGTGGGCGGCGTCACCGTGTCCGCCGGCGACACAGGCGGCAGCGGGTATGACGGCAGCCAGGCGGAATGGTACCGGCAGGCTATGGCCTTCGGCGGCGAGATTGTGTTTACCGCCAGCCACGGCGGGGAAGAGGGGGACACGGTCCTCACCATGGCGCGGCGGTGCGGAGATACGGAACACGTCATGGCCTTTGACCTGTATCTGGAGGAGCTGCCCGGAGAGGATGGCGGCTCGCTGCCTGCCGGCAGCTCCTATTACCTGTGCGACGTGGACGGGGAGCTGCTTTACGCCAAGACCCAGATGCAGGCTCCACCGGAGGAGACCGCCCGGTATATCCGCGCGGTGTTTGAGCAGATCCAGGCCGGCGAGCTGGACGGCGCCCAGACCTATATCTATGACATGAACGCGGAAAAGCGGGCGGTCTATTTCCATACCGCCCCCAACGGCTGGGTGTCCATCATTACCATCCCCTATTCCGCCCTGCTGGGGGATCTGCGCCAGGTGTTTGACGGGGCCATGGTTGTCTGCGGCGGCTTTCTGCTGTTTCTGATCCTCATGAGTGTGCGGGAATACCGCCTGCAGAAGCGGATGGTTCGGGTCAATGAAACGGTGGCGGCCCTGGGCAATCTGTACTATTCCATCTATCGGGTCAACTGGGCGCAGGGCACCTATGAGAGCGTGAAGATCGCGGAGGACCTGGCCCACCGCATCCCCGTCAGAGGCCGGTACGACCAGCTGCTGGAGGTTGTGGGGCAGGTCATTGACCAGGAGACCTTTGACCAGTTCAAGACCAGCTTTTCCCTGGAAAATATCCGGCAGCTGGTGGAGCAGAATGTGTCCGACTTTGGAGGGGATTTCCGGCGGCTGTTTGACGGGGAGTATCGCTGGGTCAGCGTGCGGCTGCTGTTTGACAGCGCGCTGCGGCAGGAGGAGGCGGTTTTGTGCTTCCGTCAGGTGGAGGAGGAGAAGGCCCGGCAGCTGCGGCAGCTGCGTGTGCTGGAGAACGCCCTGGACCAGGCCCG
Organism: Flavonifractor sp. An306; assembly: GCF_002159455.1. Taxonomy (GTDB): domain Bacteria; phylum Bacillota; class Clostridia; order Oscillospirales; family Oscillospiraceae; genus Flavonifractor. The sequence goes on along the minus strand of NZ_NFIQ01000066.1, from coordinate 6,114 downwards.
GGAGAGCGAGGCCGCCCGGGAGCAGTTTTTCTCCCAGATGAGCCACGACATGCGCACCCCCCTCAACGTGATCATCGGGACGGTGGAGCTGGCCCAGCAGAGCACGGCGGAGAAAATAGGCGACTGCCTGAAAAAGATTCAGGTGTCGGCCAGCCATCTGCTGGAGCTGATCAACGACATTCTGGAGATGTCCCGCATGGAGCAGGCCGACCTGCGCCTGAAAAACCATCCCTGCGATCTGCGGGAGACGGTGAACCAATGCCTGTCCGGTTTCCAGGCCCAGGCCGAGCTGCAGCATAAGAGGCTGGAGGCGTCCTTCGCTCTGACCCATCCCCAGGTGTACGCCGACGCCTTCCGGCTCCAGCAGGTGCTGAACAATCTGATCTCCAACGCCATGAAGTTCACCAACGAGGGGGACAAGATCCAGGTGGAGGTCTCCCAGCCCTCCAGACAGGAGCAGGGGATTTGCCACATTGTGGTGCGGGATACCGGCGTGGGTATGTCGGAGGACTTCCTGCCCAAGCTCTTTACCCCCTATGCCCGGGAGTCCCGCTTCGGTGTCCAGACCGTACTGGGCACCGGGCTGGGTATGACCATTGTGCACACCATCGTCACCCGCATGGGGGGCCAGATCCAGGTGGAGAGCGCGCCGGGACAGGGGAGCGCCTTTACCCTGACCATCCCCATGGAGCCTGTGGCGGAGGAGGCGGAGACTGCTCCGGCGGAGGCCTCCGCTCCGGTGGAGGACCCCACTCAGGTACTCCGGGGAAAACGGGTTCTGCTGGCGGAGGACTATGAGATGAATCTGGAGATTGCCACCGAATTGCTGAAGCTGGCCGGAGCCCAGGTGACCCAGGCCAGAAACGGCCAGGAGGCGGTGGAGCGCTTTGCCCAGTCCCAGCCGGGGGAATTTGACGTGATCCTGATGGACATGAACATGCCGGTTCTGGACGGCTGCGGCGCGGCGGCGGCTATTCGGGCTATGGACCGGCCGGACGCCGCCTCGGTGCCTATTCTGGCAGTTACCGCCAACGCCTTTGCCGAGGATGTGGCGGCCACCGCCCAGGCGGGCATGAACGCCCATATCGCCAAGCCCATTGATATGCGGCAGCTGGCCGGTGTGCTGCAGGGCCTGGAGGGCTGGCACTGAACGTAAAGAACCCCCAGAATACGGAGTGTTTCCGTATTCTGGGGGTTTCTGTGTGCTCAGGTATTGCGGAGAACCGCCTGGAGCCTGTCGCCCGCAAGCTCCACCGCCTGATAGATTTCGGGTGAAATCACGGTTCCAACCTCGCCTTTCAGGGTGCGGAGCACCCGCTCTGTGCCGTCGGCGCAGCCCCGGTAGTAGTGGAGGTAGCGCTGGAGCCGCAGGGCGGCACGGGTCAGCTGGGCGCTGAGGGGGACGTCCCCGGCCCCGGCGTCCGTGGGATATCCGGAGCCGTCCGCGTTTTTGTGGTGCCACAGGGCGATTTCGGCGGCGTACTGGAACAGAGGGAGGTCCTCGCCCAGCTGGCGGAAGAGGTCGTACCCCAACTAGGTGTGCTGGTAGTAGAGCTGGGCGTCGGGGCCGTCCTGATCCTCGCCCTCCTCCAGAATATGGTCGGGTATGCCCAGCAGGCCGATGTCGCAGAATGTGGCGGCCAGCCCCATCAGCTCGGCCTCCTCCTGGGTGGGCTCTTGCTCGGGGAAATGCTCTGCGTAGCACTGGGCCAGCAGGGTGGTGATCCCGCCCAGCTGCCGGTGGGCGTCCATATCCAGGCTGGGGCGGAGGCGGTAAAAGGTCCCCAGCTTGTCCGTGCAATCCCGGCAGAGCAGCTGGGCGGCCGCCAGCGGCAGGCCCTGGGGGAATATCTGCACCAGGTCCGGCGCGGGCTCCGGGGCTTTCGGGGTCTCCGGCTCCGGCTTGTGGTCCAGAATCGTGGACTTGGGCGGCCAGGTGGCCCGCACGATGCTGCACACCCGCTCCTGCACGGTATGGGGATCCACCGGCTTCACCAGAAAATCCACGGCCCCCCGCTCCACGCTGGCCCGCACGTCCTTTTCGTTGGCGTCGGTGGTGATGAGGATCACCGGCAGAGAGGCGGTGTCGGGGTTGCCCTGAAGCTGGTGGAGAACGGTGAAGCCCGCGCCCCGCCGTTCCAGGCAGATGTCCAGCAGTACGGCGCACACCCGCTCCATGTTGTGGTGGAGGTAGGTCAGACCCCGGCGGGACTCCGCCACGCACTCCACCCGGAACAGACCCTTGAAAATCTCGTTGAGAATGGCCAGGTCCAGCTCTGAGTCATCAATGATCAGTAAGGTATCCCGTATCATACCGTTCCCTCCTCCGCCAGATACTGCCGCACCAGTTCTGCAATTGCTTCACTGGCTGTCTCGGCCTCACGGGTCAGCTCGGTCAGCTTTTTCTTGTTCTGAAATTTAGAGGCGCGGAATTCCACCAGAATGGCCTGGGCACAGTCATAAATGGGACCAATGCTCAGGTTTCCCGCCATCCCCTTCAGATTGTGAACGTTCATGTAGAACGTGTCCTCATCCTCCTCATCCAGGCCCCGGCGGATGCCGGAAAAGTCCAGCTTTTCCGGCAGCTGACGGATGAAGGAGAGAAAGAGGGCCTCGTTGCCCATGAAGCGGTCCAGCGCCTCCTGGGTGTGGATGCCCAGCCGGTCCAGCTGGGCGAGAAAATCACGTTGCTGCATCGATGAACCATCTCCATCCCTGTAAAACCGGCGGCCGGTCCGCCTTGTTGCGGACCGGCCGCCGGCAATTCGACAAGCCTATGGTAACATATTCTGCCGTTTTGGGCAAGAGCAGGACGGCGGGGAACTGGGCTCAGGCGTGTTCGCCGAAGAACAGGGCCAGATCCTCCTCCACCGTACCGATGCCGGCGATGCCGAAATTCTCCACCAGCACCTTGGCCACGTTGGGGCTGAGGAAGGCGGGAAGGGTGGGGCCCAGGTGGATGTTCTTCACCCCCAGGTAGAGCAGCGCCAGCAGCACGATGACCGCCTTCTGCTCATACCAGGCGATGTTATAGACGATGGGCAGGTCGTTGATGTCGTCCAGGCCGAAGACCTCCTTCAGATTCAGGGCGATGACCGCCAGGGAGTAGGAGTCGTTGCACTGTCCGGCGTCCAGCACCCGAGGGATGCCGCCGATGTCCCCCAGAGGCAGCTTGTTATACTTGTATTTGGCGCACCCGGCGGTAAGGATCACCGCGTCCTTGGGGAGAGCCTTGGCAAACTCGGTGTAGTATTCCCGGCTCTTGGCCCGGCCGTCGCAGCCGGCCATGACCACGAATTTCTTGATGGCGCCGCTCTTGACGGCCTCCACCACCTGGTCGGCCAGGGCCAGCACCTGGGCGTGGGCGAAGCCGCCCACGATCTCGCCGGTCTCCAGCTGGGTGGGCGGGGCGCACTTCTTGGCGTGCCCGATGAGAGCGGAGAAATCCTTCTGCTGGCCGATCTCGCCGGGGATGTGCGTGCAGCCAGGGAAGCCGGCGGCGCCGGTGGTGTACAGCCGGTCCTTATAGCTGTCCTTGGGAGGTACGATGCAGTTGGTGGTCATGAGGATGGGGCCGTTAAAGGACTCGAACTCCTCCTTCTGTTTCCACCAGGCGTTGCCGTAGTTGCCCACGAAGTTGGGGTACTTCTTGAAGGCGGGGTAGTAGTGGGCGGGCAGCATCTCCGAGTGGGTGTACACGTCCACCCCGGTGCCCTGGGTCTGCTCCAGCAGCATCTCCAGGTCCCGCAGGTCGTGGCCGGACACCAGAATACCGGGGTTCTTGCCCACGCCGATGTTCACTTTGGTGATCTCTGGGTTGCCGTAGGCGCCGGTGTTGGCCTTGTCCAGCAGGGCCATGCCGGACACGCCGTACTTGCCGGTCTCCAGGGTCAGGGCCACCAGCTGGTCCACGGTGAGGCTGTCGTCCAGGGTGGCGGCCAGGGCCTTTTGCAGGAAGGCGTCCACCTCGCCGTCGTCCTGGAGCAGGGCGTTGGCGTGCTTGGAGTAGGCGGACAGGCCCTTCAGCCCGTAGGTGATCAGCTCCCGCAGGGAGCGGATATCCTCATCCTCGGTGGACAGGACGCCCACGGTGGCGGCCTTCTCCGCCCAGTTTCCGGCGCCGTCCCACAGGGCGGCCTGGGGCAGGGCGGAAGCGTCGTCCAGCCGGGCGGCCAGCTGAGCCCGCAGGTCCAGGGTGGCGCGGATGCGGGCCTCAATGCTCTCCTGGTCGAAGTTGGCGTTGGTAATGGTGGTGAACAGGTTGAGGGTGATCAGGTGGTTGATCTCCGGGGACACCTCTTTCCCCTGGGCCCGCAGGGCGGTGGTGATGGCGGCGAGACCTTTGGTGACGTAGACCAGCAAATCCTGCATGGCAGCCACTTCCGGCTTCTTGCCGCATACGCCGGAGACGGTGCAGCCCTTGCAGCCGGCGGTTTCCTGACACTGATAGCAAAACATCTTCTGATTCATGGGAAACTCCTTATTATTCGTAAAATGTTGGCTGGGCGGGGGAGCGGGTCAGTCCAGCTTCCGGCCGTCCACCGAGATGGTGACCACCTGCCAGGGGATAAACTTGCCGCTCTGCTGGAGGGCCTTTTTGGCGGCCAGCTCCAGCCCGCCGCAGCAGGGGACCTCCATCCGCACCACGGTAACGCTCTGGATGTCGTTATTGCGCAGGATCTCGGTGAGCTTCTCGCTGTAGTCCACGCCGTCCAGCTTGGGGCAGCCCACCAGGGTGATCTTGCCCCGCATAAACTCCTGGTGCATCTGGGCGTAAGCAAAGGCGGTGCAGTCGGCGGCAATGAGCAGCTTGGCGCCGTCAAAGTAGGGGGCGTTGGTGGGCACCAGCTTGATCTGGCAGGGCCACTGGCCCAGCTGGGAGGCCGCCGGAGCCGGAGCGGCGGCGGGAGCCTCCGGTGCCCGGTGGAACTGCCGCAGCTGATGGCCGGGACAGCCCCCCGCGTGGGGGTGGGGCTGCTGCCGCTGCTTCTGATGTTCCAGAACGGCCTGGTGGTCGTAGGCGGCGGCCTCCCGCTCCACGAAAGTGATGGCCCCGGTGGGGCAGGCGGGCAGGCAGTCGCCCAGTCCGTCGCAGTAGTCGTCCCGCAGCAGGGTGGCCTTGCCGTTCACCATGCCGATGGCGCCCTCGTGGCAGGCCTGGGCGCAGGCCCCGCAGCCGTTGCACTTTTCCTGGTCTATGTGAATGATCTTTCGTATCATATGGCGTGCCTCCTTGTTTTCGTGTATGCAGTATAGTACAATGGAGCAAAATAATATGTGGTTATAACCACGGAATGAGGGTTTTATGCAGCTGAATACCAATCCCATTTTCCGGGACATCGGGCAGGAGGAATATGAGGAGATGCGGGCCCGCGGCGGGATCCGCCTGTGTGACTACCGCAAGGACGAGGTGATCTTCCATGTGGGGGATGTGACCTGTGAATTTGGCCTGCTCATGTCTGGCAAGGTACACATTGAGAGCATCGACCTGTGGGGGAACCGGATGATCCTGCACAGCATCGGTGTGGGACAGGCCTTTGCGGAGACCTACGCCTTCTGCGGCGTGCCCATGATGGTGGACGTCACGGCGGTGGAGGAGAGCAAGGTCCTCTTTCTGAATATCGGCCTGCTGCTGTCGGAGGAGCACCGGAGCAGGACGTGGCACCCCAAGCTGCTGTACAATCTGCTGCTGCTGTCGGTCCACAAGAATCTGGCCTGGTCCAGCCGGATGTTCTGCATCACCCCCAAGCAGGTCCGGGCCCGGGTGATGACCTACCTGTCCTCCGAGTCGATCCGGCGGGGGAGCCGGACTGTCACCATCCCCTTTGACCGACAGCAGATGGCGGACTATCTCAATGTGGAGCGCAGCGCCCTGTCCAAAGAGCTGGGGCGGATGAAGAAGGAGGGGATTTTGGACTATCACAAAAATACCTTCCAGCTGCTGAAAGCGGAAGAACAAATATAAAAAAGTTCACGGTCCATCCGAATTCGGATGGACCGTGAACTTTTGGTACGAATGGCGATACAGAACTTTTCAAAAAATCCCGTAATATCAACGGTTTCCGGGCTTGCCGGATAGCAAATAACTTGTATTAGACCCCCTTTTGGGCGGCT
>NZ_NFIQ01000065.1 GCF_002159455.1 Flavonifractor sp. An306 | reverse complement strand
ACGTCCCCTTTTTCCCCATTTTTTCTACCCCCTTTTCTTCATCTTACCATGAAAAAAAGTAGACACCCACACTTTTGTGAGTGTCTACTTTCATTTTACAAGTGCAGCGGAATGAACCGCGGCGGTCTTTCTTTATACTGTTCAATCTCTGGCGTTGGCTTTGAGATAGCCCTGCACACCAGCGGCGGTGGACAGGCTCATGGCCTCCTGGGCCACCTGCCCGGCCTCCTCGCTCCGCCAGTGGTGGATCCTGGCCCGGGTGGCCAGCACAGAAGAGGCACTGACCGAGAATTCGTCCAGCCCCCAGCTCATCAGCAGGGGGATCAGGCAGGGGTCGGCGGCGGCCTCGCCGCACATACCCACGGGGATTCCGGCCTGTTTGGTGGCCTGGATCACGGTTCGGATGGAGCGGAGCACCGCGGGATGGAAGGTGGTATACAGCTTCTCCACCTTGGCGTTGCCCCGGTCCACTGCCATCACATACTGGGTCAGATCGTTGGTGCCGATGGAGAAGAAGTCGCTCTCCTGAGCCAGCAGGTCGGCAATGAGAGCGGCGGCGGGGGTCTCCACCATGATGCCCAGGGAGATGTCCTTGTCGTAGGGCAGGCCCTCGGCCTCCAGCTCACTCTTGCACTGCTCCAGCAACGCCCGGGCGCCCCGGATCTCCTCCAGGCTGGTCACCAGGGGGAGCATGATCTTGATGTTGCGCAGTTCGGCTCCCGCCCGCAGCAGGGCCCGCAGCTGGACCTTGTACAGGTCCGGCCGGTCCAGGCAGTAGCGGATGGCCCGGTGGCCCAGGAAGGGGTTTTCCTCCTTGTCCATGCCCAGGTAGTCGATGGCCTTGTCGCCCCCCACGTCCAGGGTGCGGATAATGACCTCTTTGCCGGCCATGGTGCGGGAGACCGCCTGATAGGCCTCCATCTGCTCGGTCTCAGAGGGAACGCTGGTGCGGTCCATGAACAGGAATTCCGTGCGGAACAGGCCCACGCCCTCCGCGCCCGCGGCCGCGGCGGCCTCCGCCTCGGCGGGGGAGCCGATGTTGGCATACAGCCCGTACCGCTTGCCGTCAGCGTCCACGGTCTCCCGGTCCCGGTAAACCGCCAGGAGGGCCCGCTTTTTCTGGTACTCCTCCTGCTTTTTCAGGTACTCGCCCCGGGTCAGCTGGTCGGGGTTGAGCAGGGCCACCCCTTCCCCACCGTCCACGATCACGCCGTCCCCGTCCTTCACCAGCTCCAGAGCTTTGGGCACGCTGAGGACGGCGGGCAGCTCCAGGGCCCGGGCCAGGATGGCGGAGTGGCTGGTGCGGCCGCCGGTCTCGGTGAGGATGGCGGCCACGTTCTCCTTCTTCAGGCCCACCGTCATGGAGGGGGTCAGGTCGTGGGCCACCAGCACGCTGCCGGCGGGCAGCTCGCTGACGTCCACCCCCTCCACCTTCAGCAGGATGGCCAGCAGCCGGCCGCGGATGTCCCGCACGTCGGTGGCCCGCTGGCGCATCAGCTCGTCGTCCACGCCGGCGAACATCTCGGCGTACATGGTGCACACCTGGTCCACCGCCGCCTCGGCACACTGGCCGCCCTCGATGATCTCCGTCATCTGGCTCTGCATGAAGGGGTCGCCCAGCATGGCGATCTGCCCGGTGAGGATCTCCGACTCCTTCTGCCCTACCTGGGCGCGGATGTGCTCCGCCATGGCGGAGGTGCGCTCATTGAACTGCTGGATGGCGGCCTGAAGGCGGTCCTTCTCCACCTCTTTTCCCCCGTAGGAGACGGCGGAATAATCCAGATTCTGCTCCCGAACACAGACCGCTTTTCCAATCCCGATCCCCTCGGAAGCGCCGATGCCATGCAAAATCATAGCGGTTCTCCTTCCTGTAACCTGTGGTGGGCGGCTGCGCCGCTCACTCCCCCAGTCCGGACTCGACCAGCTCCACCGCAGCCTGCAGGGCCTCGGCCTCCTGCTCGCCGGAGCACTGGATCTCGATCTCGCTGCCCTGCTTGATGCAGGCGGCCATCAGGTGCATGATGCTCTTGGCGTTGATGGTCTTGTCGCCGAAAATGATGGTGACGTCGCTCTTGTACTTGGCCATGGTGTTGACAAAGAGCTGGGCGGGACGCATGTGCATGCCCTGGGGATTTACAACTATCGTCTTAGCGGATACCATAATAATACTTCCTTTCTCCATAAAAAGCGATTTTTATGCTTACACTTTTTTCTTTTTCAGAATACCCAGCAGGACCATGCCCACCAGGGAGCCAACCACCAGGGCCACCAGATAGCCGCCCACGTTGGTCATGACGGGGAACACGAAGATGCCGCCGTGAGGAGCGGGAAGGGCGCAGCCGAAGGCCATGGACAGGGCGCCGGCCACGCCGGAGCCCACGATACAGGCGGGAAGCACGTGGAGAGGGTCGCCGGCGGCGAAGGGAATGGCGCCCTCGGTGATGAAGCACAGGCCCATGATATAGTTGACCACGCCGGACTTGCGCTCATCGGCGGTAAAGCGGTTTTTGAAGAAGGTGGTAGCCAGGGCGATGGCGATGGGGGGCACCATGCCGCCGATCATGACGGCGGCCATGATGTCGGAGCCCTGCCCGGCGGCCATGGCGGCCAGAGTGGAGGTGCCGAACACATAGGCGGCCTTGTTGAAGGGCCCGCCCATATCCACGGCCATCATGCCGGCCAGCACAATGCCCAGGACGATCTTGCTGCCCTCGCCCATGGCCTCCAGGCCGGAGTAGAGGGCGGTGTTGATGGCGCCCACAATGGGGTTGATGAGGCACATGAACAATCCGATGATCAGCAGGCCCACCACCGGGTAGATCAGGATGGGCTTCAGGCCCTCCAGTGCTCTGGGCAGCTTATCGCACACCTTCCGCATACCCAGCATCAGGTAGCCGCCGGCAAAGCCGGCGATGAGGGCGCCCAGGAAACCGGCGGACACGGCGCCTCCGGCGGGACTGGTGAAGGTGGCGCCGGAGACTGCCAGCGCGCCGCCCACAAAGCCCACCATCAGGCCCGGCCGGTCGGCAATGGCCATGGCGATATAGCCGGCCAGGATGGGCAGCATGAAGTTAAAGGCCACGTTGCCGATGTTCTTGAACCAGGCGGCAATGGGGGTATTGGTGCCGAAATTGGCATAGTCAATGGAGGGGTCGTCCAGCAGGAAGGCCAGAGCGATGAGGATGCCGCCGCCGATGACGAAGGGCAGCATGTGGGACACGCCGTTCATCAGCTGCTTGTACAGCTTGCGGCCGATGCTCTCGTTGGTCTCCTCGTGGACCGTCTCGCCGGTGTGGTGGTAGATGGGGGCCTCAGGGGCCTGGCGGATCAGCTCCTCCGGCTTGTGGATGCCGTCGGACACCGGCACCCGGAGCACGTGCTTGCCGTCAAACCGGGCCAGGTCCACCTCCTTGTCGGCGGCAATGATGATGCCGTCGCAGGCGTCGATCTCCGCCTGGGTCAGGATGTTCTTGGCGCCGCCGGAGCCCTGGGTTTCGGCCTTCACCGGAATGCCGATCTCCTTGCCCTTCTTCTCCAGAGCCTCGGCCGCCATATAGGTGTGGGCGATGCCGGTGGGGCAGGCGGTGACCGCCAGGATCCGGGGGCCGGCCTCAGACTTTTGGGCGGGGACCTCGGCCGCAGGCGCGGGCGCGGCCTGTGTCTCAGGCGCGCCGTACTTGGCGGTCTCATATCGGTCGATGACCTCCAGGAAGGTCTTGGCGTCGGGGGCGGCGTGCAGGTCGCCCACGAAGGCCGGGTCCATCAGCAGCACCATCAGGTGGGAGAGGATCTCCAGATGGAGATCTCCGTCCATGGGGGCGGCGATCATGAAGAACAGGTCGGAGGGCTGGCCGTCCATGGCGCCATAGTCCACGCCCTCCTTCAGGGTACAGGCCGCCAGGCTGGGGGCCTTCACACAGTCGCTCTTGGCGTGGGGCACGGCGATGCCCGCCTCAATGGCGGTGCTGCTCTGGGCCTCACGGGCCAGAATGGCTTTTTTGTAGGCCTCCTTGTCGGTGAGGCAGCCGCTCTTGTCCTGCAGCCCCACCAGGAGGTCGATGGCCGCCTCCTTGTCCGCAGCCACCGCCCCAAGGGCGATTTTGTCTTGGCTCAGCAGATCGACGATACGCATTTGAACCAGACTCCTTTCCTCTACAGATTAAAAGGTATTCAGCAAGGCCCGGATCTCCTCACCCGTGGCCAGACCATCTGAAAACGCGGTGGCGGAACCGGCGGCGGCGCCCAGCCGGTGGGCGTAGGCGTAGTCCCCTTTCTCCAGCCAGCCGGCCAGGAAACCGGCCACCATGGAGTCTCCCGCTCCCACGGAGTTGAGGACCTTCCCCTTGGGCACCCCCAGGCGGTGGCAGGCCCCCGTCTCGTCCAGCAGCAGGGACCCGTCCCCCGCCATGGACACCAGCACGTTGCGGGCTCCCCGCTGCTGGAGCTGGGCCGCGCAGTCGCGGATCTCCTCATCATTCTTCAGCTCCCGGCCGAAGATTTCGCCCAGCTCCAGATTGTTGGGCTTGATCAGGAAGGGCTTGTAGGGCAGCACGTTGCACAGCAGGTCCCGGGTAGCGTCCACCACGGTGCGGATCCCCCGGCCCTCCAGCCGGGCCAGGATGCGCTCATAGATATCGCTGGGCAGAGTGGCGGGGATGGAGCCGGACACCACCAGCACATCCCCCTCCCCCAGCCGGTCCAGCTTGCGGAACATGGCCTCCAGGGCTTCCCCGCCGATATCCGGGCCCCGCCCGTTGATCTCGGTCTCATCCCCGCCCTTGATCTTGACGTTGATGCGGGTCAGACCGGTATCCAGCCAGATGAAATCCGTCTGAATTCCGTTTTTTTGCAGGCCGTCCTCCAGCGCCCGGCCGGTAAATCCGGCCAGAAAGCCCAGCGCCACATTTTCGACGCCCAGGTTGCGCAGAACGGTGGAGACATTGATCCCCTTCCCCCCCAGCTGAAGCTCCTCGCTGGCGGTTCGGTTGACCTCCCCCGCCCGGAAGCGGTCCATGCGGACCACATAGTCCAGGGCCGGGTTGAACGTGACTGTATAAATCACGGCTCAGACCTCCTTGATAATGGTATGTTCCAGATAGCTCCGGTCGGGCAGCCGGTCGGTGATGATGCTGGCCTTCTCCAGCGGCAGGACCGTGGCGGCCGTCACCTTCTCAAACTTGCTGTTATCCGCCAGAACGTAGGTCAGATAAGCCCGCTGGGAGGCCTTCCGCTTTACCGCCGCCTCCTCCGGATCCGGCGTGGTGAAGCCCTGCCGCACCGTGATGCCGTTGATCCCCAGAAAGGTCTTGGTAAAGTTGTAGCGCTCCAGCCCCTCCAGGGCCTCCGCGCCCACCACGGCCCCCGTGCCCGGCTTCAGCCAGCCGCCCACCACATGGCCCCGCAGTTCCAGCTCCAGCAGCCGCTGGGCGCAGGCCACGCCGTTGGTGACAAACAGAGCCTTGCAGCCTCTCAGGTGCTCCATCATGCGCACCGTGGTAGTCCCGGCGTCGATGTAGACCACGTCGTCGTCGTCCACCAGGCTGGCGGCGTAGCGGGCGATGCGCTCCTTCTCCTCCTGGTGAAGCAGGGTCTTGGTACCCACGTCCGGTTCCTCACCCTGAAACTCTCCGTTGGTCAGCACCGCGCCGCCGTGTACCTTGTTCAGCCGCCCCTGTCTGGCCAGGGTATTCAGATCCCGTCGGATCGTGGCCTCCGAAGCGCCGGTCAGCTCGCAAAGGCGGGGCACGCTGGCCGCCCGGCTGGCATTCAGCTCCCGCAGAATCAATTCAAAACGCTGTTCCGCAAGCATTTCCGATCCTCCTTTCTGCTCGATTTTGATTGATTTCTTTTGTGCCTTTAATATAGCACCATCATCTTTCATTTTCAATCTTTTTTTGATCATTTTCAATCACAAAAAATCACAGCAAAATTTGTGGGATTTGTATAGGGCCCACGGCAAAAGAAACCGCCCGTTTCCCTGCTGAAACGGGCGGTTTTGGATCAAGCAAAAAAAGATCCTGAAATCATTCGATTTCAGGATCTTTCTGGTGGAGATAAGCGGGATCGAACCGCTGACCTCTTGAATGCCATTCAAGCGCTCTCCCAGCTGAGCTATACCCCCAGATCGGTTCATCTCGCGACCGACAAGGGTTATTATACTCACTGCAGCCGGGTTTGTCAACCTCTTTTTTTCGTTTTTTCGAAATTTCTCGCAGGCCGCAAAAATCGGGCTGATATTACTTGCTGTGCTTCTCCTTCAGGTACTTGTCCATAGCCTCGGCGGCCTTCTTGCCGGCGCCCATGGCCAGGATCACGGTGGCGGCGCCGGTAACGGCGTCACCGCCGGCATACACGCCCTCCCGGGTGGTAGCCATGGTCTCCTCATCCGCGATGAGGCAGCCCTTCTTGTTAATGTCCAGACCGGGAGTGGTGGAGCGGATGAGCGGGTTGGGGCTGGTGCCCAGGCTCATGATGACGGCGTCCACTTCCAGCTCAAACTCGCTGCCGGGCACCTCGATGGGACGGCGGCGGCCGCTGGCGTCAGGCTCGCCCAGCTCCATCTTGATGCACTCCATGGCCCAGACGCAGCCCTTCTCGTCGCCCAGGATCTTTACCGGGTTGTTCAGGAACAGGAACTCAATGCCCTCTTCCTTGGCGTGGTGGATCTCCTCCCGGCGGGCGGGCATCTCCTCCTCGCCCCGGCGGTACACCACATACACATGCTCGGCCCCCATACGCATGGCGCAGCGGGCGGCGTCCATGGCCACGTTGCCGCCGCCCACAATGGCGGCCCGCTTGATCTTCTTGATGGGGGTGTCGTAGCTGTTCAGGTAAGCCTTCATCAGGTTGATGCGGGTCAGGTACTCGTTGGCGGAGTACACGCCGGCCAGGGTCTCGCCCTCGATGCCCATAAACATGGGCAGACCGGCGCCGGAGCCCACGAACACCGCCTCATAGCCCTCCTCGAACATCTCGTCGATGGTGTAGGTCTTGCCCACCACCATGTCGGTCTCCAGGTCCACGCCCATGGCGGTGAGCTTCTCCACCTCGTTGGCCACGATGGCCTTGGGCAGACGGAACTCGGGGATACCGTACACCAGCACGCCGCCGGCGGTGTGGAAGGCCTCGAACATGGTCACCTGATAGCCCTGCTTGGCCAGATCGCTGGCGCAGGTCAGGCCGGCAGGGCCGGAGCCCACCACCGCCACTCGGATGCCGTTGCTCTCAGGCTTAACGGGCATCTCGTTGATGTTCTCCCGGTACCAGTCGGCCACAAACCGCTCCAGGCGGCCGATGGCCACCGGCTCACCCTTGATGCCCCGGACGCAGTACTTCTCACACTGGCTCTCCTGGGGGCAGACCCGGCCGCTGACGCCGGGCAGGGCGTTGGTGTCGGAGATGATCTCATAGGCGGCCTTGAAGTCGCCCTCGGCCACCTTGGCGATAAACTCGGGAATATGGATGTTCACCGGGCAGCCGCCCACGCAGGGCTTGTTCTTGCAGTTGAGGCAGCGGGTGGCCTCCTCCATGGCCTGCTCCCTGGTGTAGCCCAGGCAGACCTCCTCAAAGTTGCGGCTGCGGACCTTGGCGTCCTGCTCCGGCACGGGAACTTTGGTCAAACTCATGTTAGGCATGTTTTATGTATCTCCCTCTCAATGAATCATTTCCTTGGCCAGCTCGTCCATGCGGCAGGCGTGGCGCTGCTTCTCCTCGGCCTCTTCACCGCGGTACACGGTGTTGCGGCTCATCAGCTCGTCAAAGTCCACCTCATGGCCGTCAAAGTCGGGGCCGTCCACACAGGCGAACTTCATCTTGCCGCCCACCGTCACCCGGCAGCCGCCGCACATGCCGGTGCCGTCGATCATGATGGGGTTCAGGGAGACAATGGTCTTGATCCCGTAGGGCTTGGTCACAGCGGAGACAAACTTCATCATGGGAATGGGCCCGATGGCAATGACCGCGTCGTACTGGTTGCCGGCGTCAATGAGGCTCTTGAGCTTGTCGGTAACAAAGCCCTTCTCCATATAGGAGCCGTCGTCGGTGGTGATATAAAGATTGTCGCAGGCGGCCTTGAACTCCTCCTCCAGGATCACGATGTCCTTGGAGCGGAAACCGGCGATCACGTCCACCCCGATGCCCTGGGCGTGGAGGCTCTTGGCCTGGGGATAGGCAATGGCGCAGCCCACGCCGCCGCCTACCACGCACACCCGCTTGGCTCCCTCAGGCAGCTCGGTGGGCAGGCCCAGAGGACCCACAAAGTCCCGGATGCTGTCGCCCTCATTCAGGTCGCCCAGCAGCTCGGTGGTCAGGCCCACCTTCTGGAAGATAATGGTGACCGTTCCCTTTTCCCGGTCGTAATCGGCAATGGTCAGGGGAATACGCTCCCCATGCTCATCCACACGCAGGATGATGAACTGCCCCGCCTGCGCCTTCCGCGCGATCAGCGGCGCCTCCACCTCCAGCAGCGTCACGCTGGGGTTGAGGACCTTTTTCCGTACGATTTTTACCATGTGCTTCAACCTCGCCTTTTTCTGATTCCCCCGGCCTGTTGCCGGAAACCCTCTGATTCTCTTTGCCTGGGATTGCATAGAATTTACCCCGCCAAAGCGGGACTTTTCTACGTTAAATAAGACCATAACAGCTTTTCCCGTATTTGTCAAGGTGGGAACCTACTGGTTAGTTCACTTTATTCCAGCCCTGGATCGGCCACGTAATTTTGATCTCAAACCAGCCGTCGGACAGCGCCGCTGAGACGGGGCATCCCATCCGGTCGGCCAGCGCCTTCACAATGGCCAGCCCCAGGCCGGTATTCCGTCCGGTACGCATTTTATCCGAGGTGAAAAACCGGTCGAACACCCGGGGCACATCCTCCTGGGTCAAATCGTCGGTCTGGTTGCGGAACAGGCTGACCACGCTCTCCCCCTCCCGGTACAGCCGCACCTCCATGCCCCCCTGGCCGTGGTCCAGGGCGTTGCGCAGCAGATTGGTAAATACCCGCAGCACCGCCCCCTCGTCCCCCTGCACCGGCGGCAGGCCCTCCTCCAGCTCCACCGCCATGTCGAAGCCCCGGTCGGTGAAGTCGCTGTAAAAGGCGGCCAGCAGCCCGGACAGGCTGGCATGGAGATTCACCGGCGCCCGCTCCAGGGGATACTCCCCACCTTCCAGGCGGGAGAGCTCATAAAAGCTGGTGATCAGGCTCTGGAGGGCCTTGGACCGGCTCTCCACCACCGCCAGATACTCCCTCCGCTCCTCCTCCGACAGATTTGGGTCCTCCAGCAGCTGGAGGTAACCCAAAATGGAGGTGAGAGGGGTGCGCAGGTCGTGGGAGATGTTGGAAATCTGCTGGCGGAGGGACTTTTCCCGCTCCCGCCAGGCGGCCTGATCCGCCCGCCGGGCCTCCAGCAGGCGGTTGACCTCCTGAAGCAGCTCCTCCGCCGCGCCGTTGGGCACCGCCAGCCGCACCCGGGCGGTGCTGCCGGTTTCCTCCAGCTGCCGCATCTGGGCCGCCGCGCTGCGCAGGGACCGCCGCTGGGTCCACACCCACCAGCCCAGGCCCACGCAGAGCAGAAACAATATGATACACAGGACCGCCATTTTGTACGCCCCCTTGAACAGGCCAAGGGCGCGCCCGGAGTGCGGGCGCGCCTTGTCTTTTTATCGGATATCCCGGCGGAAAAACCACAACAGCCCCACGATGGTGCTGACGCCCCCCCACCCCAGACCGATTCCCCAGCACCAGAGCTGGTACTCCCAGGTGAGCCAGCCGGAGAGGTAGGGCGGCATCAACAGGGTATAGGGCATCAGGATCGCCTGGAGCAGTGGAGACAGGCTCCCGCCGGTAAACAGGCTGGACAGCGCCGCCAGAATGGGCTGCCCCACAAAAAACAACAGATAATAGGCCGTCATTCAGACGGCTGCGCCGGGGAACAGCATGGCCATGGCGTGGCACAGGGCGAACATCCCGCACCACACCGGCACGGCCGCCAGCAGGCAGAAGCCCAGAATCCCCAGGGCCACCGCCTCCGCCTCCGGGTCGTCGTGGGGCAACAGCGGAAAGCAGATCCCCAGCAGGCCAATCATCAAAACGGTGCACAGCCCCAGGCCCAGCAGCAGGCCGGACAGCAGCTTGCCGCCGTAGATCCCGCCCCGGCTCAGGCCGAAGGAGATCTCGTTTTTCATGGTCTCGCCCCGGCCCCCGTCCACCACCTGCACCAGCAGGGGCACCACCAGCATCCCGGTGAGCATGGTCACACTGACTCCGCCCACCAGCTCCACATAGTCGGCGCTGTGCATCAGGAACCCGAACAGGGCGGTACACAGAACCAAGAATATCGTGGTGCCCCAGAAAATCCGGTGGCGCAGGGCCTTCCACAGCTCAGCTTTGATGTAGTTAAGCACAGCCGCTTCCCTCCCGGCCATCCGATCCGCTCAGCGGATCTCCTTCTTCTGAAACACCGCCAGCCCCACAATGGTGGACACCACCAGCAGCGCCAGGCCCATCAGCCAGCACAGGGCCAGATAGTCCGTCTGGAAGGCCATATTGGGCAGCTTTTCCAGCATTACCGTGGGCATCAGCTGGCGCACCTTCTCAAACACAGGGTTGAACAGCAGGCCCAGGGCCTGGAAAATCCCCGGCACCACCCCCAGCAGGCCGACGCCTACAAAGGCGGTCAGAGTGGTGTTGCGCACCAGGAAATAGCAGGCCATGGTGACCCCCTGGGCCCCCAGCCACAGGGGAAAGGCCCCCGCCAGACCGTAGCCGATGAGGGCAAAGGCCTCCGCGTCCTGCTCGCCGTGGGGCAGCAGCACCCAGCACCCTGCCACATACAGCGCCACCATCACCGCCGCCGCCAGCAGAGACACCAGCGTGGACACCGCCAGCTTGCCCAGGTAAATCCGCGCCCGGGGCAGGCCATAGGCCACCTCGTTTTTCAGGGTGTTCTGCTTATACTGCTCAGAAAAGACCATGTCGCAGGTCAGCAAGGGGGCGTAGACTCCGATGCTCAGCATGACCGCCACCAGCGTGGCCGCGGAATAGAAGTTCATGCCCTCGTTGCCCCAGGAGCTGGTAAGCCAGCAGCCCCACAGCAGCACGCCCTCCAGGGCCAGCACAACCAGCAGGGTAAGATAGGTGTATTTCCGCCGGAATACCTTATAGCACTCGGCTGTCAGATAGTTACGCATGGCGGACACCTCCGATCATGGACAGGAAGTAGTCCTCCAGATTGGCGCCCCGGCTCTCGAGAGACAGAAGGGCCACGCCCCCCTCCACCAGCACCCGGGCCACCTCCTGAGGCCGGTCCAGGCAGTCGTACAGCCGGATAATGTTGCCGGGCAGTACCTCGTAGTCCCGCATCCCCAGGGCCTTCTCCAGCACCAGGGCGGCCTGGGAGGCGTCGTCCACCTGCACCTCAATGCAGGCCCGGCACTTCTCTTGGAGGGCCTGGGCAGTGATCTCCTCCAGCATCACCCCGTTATCAATGAAACCGTAGCAGGTGGCCAGGTTGGCCAGCTCGGGCAGGATGTGGCTGGAGATGAGGATGGTGGTCTGGTGCTCCTGATTCAGCCGGAGCAGCAGGTTGCGGAACTCCACAATCCCCTCCGGATCCAGGCCGTTGATGGGCTCGTCCAGCAGCAAAAGGTCCGGCCGGTTCATCAGGGCCAGGGCCAGCCCCATCCGCTGTTTCATGCCCAGGGAGAAGTTCTTGAAGGTCTTTTTTCCGGTATTGGCCAGGTCTACCTCCTCCAGCACCTGGTCCACCACCCGGTCGCCGGGGATCCCCCGCTGGATACGGTAATACTCCAGGTTCTGCCGGGCGGTGAGGTAGGGATAAAAGCTGGGGGTCTCCACCATCACCCCGGTGCGGGCGCGCATGGCGGCCAGCTCCTTTCCCCCGGTGGCGCCGAACAGGCTCAGCTCCCCGTCAGAGGGGACGCTCTGCCCCGTCACCATACGGATCAGGGTGGTCTTGCCCGCCCCGTTGCGGCCCACCAGTCCGTAGATCTGGCCCCGCTCCACCGTCAGGTTCACCCGGTCCACCACCGGGTGGTTTCCATATCGCTTGGTGAGCCCATGGGTCACCAGCACATCTTGCGTCATATGGCATCCGCCTTTCTCTTGGTTTGTGATGCCAGTATAGCGGCAAGTCAATAATCCGCCGTAAAGCAAAGGTGAAGAAAGTTTAAAATCAGTCGCACATCTTAAAGCCGATGCCCCACACCGTCTTGATATACTCGGTGGGGCTGGCCTTGGCCAGCTTGGAGCGCAGGTTGGAAATGTGGACGTTCACCGTGTTGTCGTCCCCCATGTAGGCACCGTTCCAAACCTGCTGGTAGAGCTGCTCCCGGGTGAACACCTTCTTGGGGTGCTCCATCAGCAGGGTAAGGATGTGGAACTCCCGGGCGGTGACCGCCACCGGCTTGCCCGCCGCCGTCACCGTCACGCTGTCCTTGTCCAGCACCAGGTCCCCGTGGGTGAGCACGCTGCCCCCGGAGGCTCCGGAAAACTGCCGGTAGCGGCGCAGCTGGGCCTCTACCCGGGCCAGCACCTCGGCGTTGTCAAAGGGCTTGGGAATAAAGTCGTCCGCCCCCAGCTTGAGCACGTTCACCCGGTCCTCCAGCCCCGCCTTGGCGGAGAGGACGATGATGGGCATGGTCTTGCGCTGACGCAGCTGGGTGATGAACTCCTCCCCCGTCAGGCCGGGCAGCATCAGATCCAGCAGCACCAGGTCGTAGTCATACTGACCCGCCCACAGGGCCGCCTCGCTGCCGGAGTAGGCCGGGCGGCAGTCGTAGCCCGCCCCGGACAGCACCCGGCACAGCAGCTTGTTGATGTCCGGGTCATCCTCCACCACTAAAATATGATAGGTCTCCATCTTTCTGTCCCTCCTGCGTCCGCCGCTACTTCACCCGCAGGCGGCGGGCCAGCTCCGGGTCCGGGTCCACCACGGCGGTCTGGTAGGTGGTGTACACCACCATGCCCGGCCGGGACCCGGCGGGCTTTTTCACATATTTCACCGGGGTGTAGTCCACCGGCACCCGGGTGCTCTCCCGGGCCTGGGAAAAGGTGGCGGCCAGCACCGCCGCCTCGGTGAGGCTCTGGACATCCGCCTCGCCCCCCTCCAGCCACAAGATCACGTGGGAGCCGTGGATCTTCTGGGTGTGGAGCCAGATGTCGCTCTTGTAGGCCATCTTGGTGGTGAGCTGGTCGTTCTGGCTGTTGTTCTTGCCCACGCTGATGCGCAGCCCGGCGCTGGAGCGGAACTCCATAGGCTTGCCCGTCACCCGCTTCTCCCGCTTGGCGGCGGTCTTGGCCCGGCGGAAGTAGCCGGTATCCACCAGCTCCTGCCGGATCTCCCCCAAGTCCCGCTCCCCTTCCGCCAGTTCCAGGTTCTCCAGCACGCTGTTGAGATATTCCAGCTCCCGCTCCCCCTTCTCAATCTGAAGGGTGAGCATCTTCTCAGCGGTCTTGGCCTTGTTGTACGCCTTATAATATTTGGCGGCGTTCTGCTGGGGGGTGAGAAGGGGGTCCAGCCGGATCTCCACCTCCCGGCACTCCGGGTCGTAGAAATTCATAGCCTTCAGCACCCCCATCCCCTTCTCCATCACATGGAGGTTGGAGGTGATGATGTCCCCCTGCTCCCGCAGCTTTTCCCGGTCCAGGGTGGCGGCCAGCTCCTTCTCCTGGTTGGCCAGCTTGCGGGCGGTCCGGTCCCGGGCGTTGGTCACCGCCTTCACCAGATCCTGCCCCCGCTGGCGCACCCGCTCCGCCGCCTCCCGCCGCTCATAGAAGCCGTCCAGCAGGGCGGAAAAGCTCTCCTGACGGATGCTCTCGGTTCCAGGGCCGTACTGGAGGATGGGCAGGAAGGAGAAGTCAACCGGCTTGCCCTCCCGCACCAGTAGATAAGGTGTGAAGTTTTTTTCATTTACAGCTTTGCACAGCTTCTCCAGGGCCCCAGGCAGGCCCGCCTCTCCCCCGGCCCGGAACGCAAGTTCCCGGGCAATCAGGGGAGAAAGGCCGGTAAAGGCGTCCATCAGCAGCTTTTCCGGCTCCTTTTGGGTGGGATTCTCCAGAGCCGCCAACAGCTCGTCCTCACTTAGTGTAAACGGATTTAACTTGTCAGGTGATGGGGGCTGACGGTAAAACAGGCCGGGCAGCAGCTGCCGCTGGTTCCGGGACAGGTCTCCCTCCACCCGACGGATGCAGTCGATGATCCGTCCCTCCTGGTCCAGCAAAATCAGGTTGGCGCTGCGGCCCATGGCCTCCAGCACCAGGCGGCGCTCCACCCGGTCCCCCAGCTCGTCGATGGTCTCCAGCCTGAAGTCCAGAATCCGCTCCAGCGGGGGCTGGTTCAGCTCCAGGATCCGGCCGCCCAGCAGGTGCTTGCGCAGCAGCATACAGAACATGGGGGGCTTGTCCGGATTCTCCCGGGTGAGGGTGGTGAGGTGGGCCCGGGGATGGCCGGGGTTGGCGGAGAGGAGCAGGCGCACGTTCTCCCCCTGGCCCCGGAGAAAGAGCACCACCTCGTCCCGGGCGGGCTGGTAGATCTTGTCAATCTTGGCTCCCACCAGGGTGGGGCGGAGTTCCTCCGCCACGGCGGTGAGGCACAGGGCGTCTAACGGCATGTTTCTTCCTCCTCCATCATGGCGGCAAAGAGCTCATTGAGCCGCTGGGTGCGGCCCTGGAGCCACAGCCAGCCGAACAGGGCCTCCAGGCCGGTGGCGGCCTGGTAGTCCGCCCGGCTGGCATTCTGGGGAACACTGTGGGGGCTGGTGTTGCGGCCCCGGCGGAACACGTCTCCCTCCTCCTCGTCCAGCAGGGGGAGGATCTTCTCCACCGCCCGGGCCTGGGCCGGGGCGGCCACATAGCGGACGGTGGCCTTGTGCAGCCCTCTGGAGGTAGCCTTCCCGTGGAGGCACAGCCAGGAGCGCACCATCAGTTCAAACACCCCGTCCCCCAGATGGGCCAGCCCCAGGCTGCTGATGCCCCGGATGGTGTCGGGCTGGGCGTTCAGATGAAAATAGTCGGTCATATCTCTTCCTCATATCTTTTGTTCTTGATGATTTGCAAGTATACCGCAAACCTTGGAAAAAAACAACTATTCCGGCCGGGGGCAGCCGCCGGGCCGGAAGGGAAAGACGGCGTACTGCGCCCCGTCCAGCTCCTGGATCCGGGCAAAGCAGAACAGCGGCGTCAGGGGAAAGGGCTGCTCCGGGCGGTACCGGCAGGCAAGGAGAAAGCCTTGCTCATCCTTGCGCAGCAGGGCCCCGCCCCCTCCAAGAGCCTGAGCCAGCAGAGGCTCCCCCATCAGCCGGGCGGGCTCCGCCACCCAGGTCCAGCCCGGCGGAACCGGCCGGTTCCGCGGCTCCCGCTGAAAGGCGTAGGCCAGCACCGCCTCCCCGCCGCCGGGGGGCCAGGCACCCTGCCGCTCCAGCTCGGCCACGCTGAGGGTGCGGGACAGCACCAAAACGCCCTGCTCGGGCACAAAGGTGCCCAGCAGCGCCCGGCCGGCGGGTCCGGTCAGCCAGCCCTTGTACAGCCCCTTTTTATCGTCAGGCAGTTGTCCCCTGCACACCGCCCGTCCCCGCTCCTCCGACACCGTCAGCCAGCCCCGGCCGTCCAGCAGGGAAAACCGCGCCTCCATGCCGCCGCCCCCTCTCTCCTTCCATAGGTATGCGGCGGCGGGCGGGAGAAATGCACAAAGAGGGCGCACGGCTGCCGTGCGCCCTCCCGGTTAGGTTATGGTATAGCTCCCCCGGACCATGATGGTCACCGCCGTGGAGGCCTTCACCCCACGGCCCGCAAGGGCACCCAAGTAGAGGTGGTTGGTCTTCAGGCTCCCGCCGCTGGCCAGGGTGGTGCCGTCGGTCATGTCCACCAGCCCCGGCGAGGCATCGGACACACAGGTGGCCGTGCCGCTGCGGAGGAGAAATTCACAGGCCGCGCCGCCGGTGAGGGTCTGGCCCGCGCTGAGGGTCACCACCTCATAGACCGCGCTGCCGGTGGCCGTCTGACCGCCGGAGCTTGTCCCGCCGGGGGCGCTCAGCTTGGCCTCCACCTCTTTCACATACTGGTCCTTCACCGCCGTCAGCTTGCTCTCCAGCTCACTCTGCCGGGCGGTCAGCTGGCTGTCCACCTGGGCCAGAATGGCGGGGGTCACCTGCTGGTTCAGGTAACTCAGGGTCACCAGGGGGTCGGACTGACTGCCCTGCTGTCCGGCGGCCACCGCCACCCCCACCAGGGTCAGGGTCACCAGGCCGCCGGAAATGAGGCGCACCGGCCAGGCTTTCTGCTTCATATGTACCTCCATTTCAATCGTGGGGCCGTCCTTGTGGGCGGCCCCACCCGTGTCGTTACACCAGTGTGTCCGTGTGCAGGCCGAAGCTGACCGCGATGGCGTTGTCCACCCGCTGCATCTGCGCTTCGTCCAGCCGGCCCATATGCTCTCTCAGCCGCCGTTTGTCCAGCGTTCGGATCTGTTCCAGCAGCACCACCGACTCCTTGGGCAGTCCGTAGGTGTTGGCCGAGAGCTCAATGTGGGTGGGCAGTTTGGCCTTGCCGGTCTGAGAAGTGATGGCGGCGGCGATCACCGTGGGACTGTGGCGGTTGCCGGTGTCGTTCTGCACGATGAGCACCGGGCGCACGCCCCCCTGCTCGCTGCCCACCACGGGGCTCAGGTCGGCATAGAAAATGTCTCCGCGTTTTACGCTGTTATCCACAAAAGCTCACACTCCGCCGGAAAATAGTCACCTGCGTCACACGGCCGGAGGCCTATGTAACGCGGTCACTATGATTTTCCCACGGGGCGGCGGGATTTATACCCGTCTCCCGCAAAAAACAGGAAACGGCTGGCTCCCCGCCGCCGTGCCGGCATTTCCTCCCCGGCCCATTGTATGCCAGGTTTTGTCGGCCTGTGTCACTCAGCCCCGGTACTCCCGCCACACCCGGGGAGACACGGCGCACAGCAGCTCGTACTGGATCGTGCCCGCCAGGGCGGCCAGCTCCTCCACCGGCAGGCGCTCGCCAAAGACCTCCGCCTCGTCCCCCGGGGCAACCTCCAGCCCGGTCACGTCGGCCATGCACATGTCCATGCACACCCGGCCCAGGATGGGGGCCCGGCGGCCCCCCAGCTCCACCTGCCAGCGGTCGGAGCACAGCCGGGGCAGGCCGTCGGCGTAGCCGATGGTCAGGGCGGCCAGGCGGGTCTCCCCTTCCACCACATGGGTGCAGCCGTAGCTCACCGGCGTGCCTCCGGGTACCGTCTTCACCGACGCCACCCGGGTTTTCAGGGTCATCACCGGCCGCAGGCCGGGGCCGTCCAGCCCCTCGCAGGAGGGGTCGGGATAGTGCCCGTACAGGGCGATGCCCGGCCGCACCATATCCAGATGGGTACATGGATAGCGCAGCACGGCGGCGCTGGCGGCACAGTGGCGGATGGGGAAGGTGAGCCCCCGCTCCTTCAACACCTCCAGCAGGTCCAGAAACCGGGTAAACTGGAGCATGGTATAGTCCTCGTCGCTGTCGGCGTTGGCGAAGTGGGTATAGATCCCCTCCGGCTCCAGGCCGGGCAGGGCGCACACCTGACAGATGGCGTCCACGCTCTCGGCCCGGTGGGCCTCGTCGCACAGCCAGCCCAGCCGGGACATGCCGGTATCCGCCTTGATGTGGATCTTCAGCGGCTTGCCCGCCGCCTCCGCCAGCCGGGACAGGGCCTTAGCGCTCTCCAGGTCGTACACCGTCTGGGTGATCTCCCCCTCCAGCAGCTCTCCGCCCCGCTCCACAGGGGTATAGCCCAGAATCAGGATGGAGAGCCTCACACCCGCCTGCCGCAGCTCCAGCGCCTCGTCCAGGCAGGCCACCGCCAGGTATTCCGCCCCCAGCCGCTCCAGCCGTTGGGCCACCTGTACCGCTCCATGGCCGTAGGCGTTGGCCTTTACCACCCCCAGAAACCGGCATCCGGGGGCCAGCATGGCCCGCAGAGCCCGGTAATTATGCTCCAAATTGGCAAGATTGACCTCCGCCCAGGTTCGCGTCTGCGTTTGTTTCATATCTCATCCTCTTTGCCGCATCAAAGTCATATGCCTGATTATACACCGTACCGCCGCCCTTCACAAGGGGAAATGCTCCCGTCTTTTCATCCATTTTTAATCCATTGTTCACAGAATACCAAAGACATTTTTCTCGTTTTTGTTTATACTAAGCTCAGAAGTTCCGATCCTATCTGATCCAACAGCTTGTATTTTAAGGAGGCATTTTTATGTTAGAAGATCTTGGCAAGGCCCTGACCAACATTGGTCTGGCCAGCGTAGGCCTGGCCGCCATGGCGGTGGAGCAGGCCGGTAAGGCTGGAAAGGTCCTGGTCGAAAAGGGCGCGGTGGCCGTGGAGGAGGGCCGGAAGTACGGCGCCGAGCTCCAGGAGAAGTACCAGCAGGACGCCAAGCGCCGCCAGGAGGAACGCTTTGACCAGCAGGTGTCCCAGCTGGACGCCGGCCAGCGGGAGGCGCTGCGCCGCCGCCTGGCCGAGCTGGACGAGCTGGAGCGGGATGTGGTCCAGGCTGCGGAGCAGCCGGAACAGCCGGAGCAGCATCCGGAGGACGACGATCACCCGGAGCTGTAAGGATTTCCAAACGGCCGCGGCCGGAGGTACAGGTGTGCCTCCGGCCGCCTTTTTTATTATAAAAATCAAGCCAAAATCTGATTATCCCTTGAAAACACTGTATCCACGGGCATTTCAGACAGGTCAAAACCATCTCATTTACTACGATTTTACTACTGTTGAGTGAGCCTTGACACGCTGAAAGACCACGAAATGCCAAGATACGGATACAGCACCCGTCAATCGGGGCCTCCGCCCCGTGACCATATAACTGAATACAGACCGGCCATCTGCCGGGGCAACGCCATGGGTAACACAAACCTGTGGCGTTTTTTTATGCCCTGCCGGGGGTACGCAAAACTGTATGAATACGGGTGGGAAATCCCCTGTTTTTTCGCCTGTGGGCGGCGCAAACGAGGCCGCCCATATCCTTTCCCTTATGGGAGGCCGGGCGGTGATATGGGGTCGTAAACCCGCCGAAACGAACACTTTTCAAAACCGAAGGAAGGAGGTATCCAATATGGCGGTATTCCGCATTGAGAAAACCCGCGATTACACGGTGATGTCCAACCATCACCTGCGGGACAAGTCGCTCTCGCTGAAAGCGAAGGGCCTTCTCTCCCTCATGCTCTCCCTGCCGGAGGAGTGGGACTATACCACCAAGGGGCTGGCCCGGATCTGCAAGGATGGCGTTGACAGTATCTGCGCCGGGGTGCGGGAGCTGGAGGAACACGGCTATGTGATCCGCCAGCGGGTCCGCAACCCCAACGGCCAGCTCGGCGCCATCGAGTACACCATCCTGGAGCAGCCCAGACCGCCGGAACCTAAACCGGAAAAACCTGAACGGGAAAATCCAGTCCTGGATAATCCTGAACAGGCTTACCCTGTCTTGGGAGAACCTGAACAGGGAAACCCCGCACAATTAAATACTAATAGATCAAGTAAAGAAAAATCAAAAAAAGATCTATCAAGTACGGAAGGATCAAATCCTATCCTATCAAGCCCCCAAACCCCCAGGGGCTCGGATAGGGCCGGACGGGATTGGATGCGGGAACGGGAGAACTACCGGGAATTGATTTTGGAGAACATCGAGTATGACTACCTCATCCGAAACCATCCGCTTGACCGGGACCGTCTGGACGAGCTGGTGGAGCTCATGGTGGATACGGTATGCTCCCACCGGGAGACCATCCGCATTGCCGGGGATGATTACCCGGCGGAGGTGGTCAAGTCACGGTTCCTGAAGCTGGACAGCTCCCACATCGAGTATGTGCTGGACCGTATGCGGGAGAACACCACCTATGTCCGCAATATCAAGAAATACCTGCTGGCCGCTTTATATAACGCCCCGGCCACCATCGACAGCTACTACACTTCCCTGGTGAGCCACGATATGTACGGCGGCGGAGATCGGAGGTGATGTGCGTGCAGGAAGAAATCACCCAGGGCGTGGTCTCTCTTTCGGTGGAGACCGGCAAGATGACGGCGGACCTGCTCCAAAAGGCCGTGAAGAAGGTGCTGGAGGAGATGCAGAAGAAGCCATCCCAGCGCAGCTTACACCAGGGGAAACAGACCCTGCACCAGCTCAAACAGCATGGGGCCTCCCTGACCAACATCGAGATCACGGAGCAGAACATCAAGGCGTTTTCGGCGGTGGCGAAGAAGTACGACATCGACT
>NZ_NFIQ01000064.1 GCF_002159455.1 Flavonifractor sp. An306 | reverse complement strand
CCTCCAGTGTAAAGGAACTATTCAAATTGTAAATGGCTGTTTTCAGTTGACCAAAATTGGCGTTTTTCGCCTGACCCGGAATGGCGATTATCGCCTGACGCTAACATTAACATTATCTGCTCCTTATCCCACTACGGCGATGCGTTTACCATTGTAATCACCCCTTTCTTTATAATTTATCCTGCTCGTCAGATTCTTCGGGCCACGGGGGCGGAGTGGGAATATTCTCGCCCAGTCCGTCATAGGTCTGGCTCCATACCATCCCCCACAGCGTCCGCCAATGGTAGATACTGTTTTGCTCATCAAATACAGGTGCATTTGTACTGGTCGTTTTGCCGGTCAGGACATTAAAGGACACTTGCCGGATGATACGCAGGGCACGCCGAGCACGCTCCAATTCCTGCTTCGCGTTCTCTAATTCCTGCTTCACGCGCCCCAATTCATCGTTGCTGTTCACGTTGTTCACCTCCTTTTCTGACTACATTATATATCCGAACTTTTCCAATGTAAATATCGGAAAAATAACGGAAATTTAATTAAAATCATAACTTTTTAACAGAAAATTAAGTGGCCGCGATAATTGTAATTATCCGGCCATGGAAATGACATTTATATAGCCCAGTTAATTGACATTAAAATTTCCCACCGCCGAAAGAGGTTGATTTTCAGGCGTTTTCGTCAGCGGGGCTTTGAGCAGGCATTTTTCGGGCACGGCTGCAAAAATTTTTCTGTAAATCCGAAATAATCCCGTCCTCGCTGTCTTTCGATACATTTTCGACCATTTTTCCCGTCAAAATGCACAAAAATCCCCCGCCCCGGATATCGGGGCGGGGGATGCGGCAGATTAGTTGAGGATGCAGTCTTCTGCCGTGAAGCCCATGTTGTACAGGGCCTGACACAACTGCGCACGGGTGATGGTGTCGTTGGCTCCGAAGGTTCCTGCGGCATCATAGCCGCTGAACATGCCGAGGTTCCATGCCGTGCAGATTTCTTCGACAGCAATTTCAACGAGTCTATCGTGAGATGCGAGGAAATTATCAGGATTTTCATCTGCATAGGCATTGGCACAAGCCAAAATTGCCTCGCTGTCAGGGAAATCCGTGGCAGAATGACGAACTTCGCTCACACGACGGCCGTCCTGATAGAACAGACGGAACCAGACGCCACGAAGACGAGCGTTCAGATAAGGCTGGCCATTATACATCAGGGGGTCTGTGCGTACGGGTATTCCGGTTTCATTGGCCAGTTCCAGCAGTTCGCCGGACAGGACATTAGAGGTAGCGTCACTCTGCAGAACGCCGACGATATAGATAGCCGCCTCGCCACGAGTCAGCGGCTTGGCATTTGCCCAATCAACGCTGGCAGTAGAGTTGATACGCTTGACCAGACGGTTCATGATGGTTTCCAACTGTGCGTCAGTGATGATGTCGTTGGGGCCGAAATTACCGTTGCCATAGCCTGCGAGAACATTGTTCTCGGTCATCGTCATGATGGCATCGTAATACCATGCACCGGGCTGTACATCGCTGTAAGAGTGCGTGTAGTTGGTGTTCCCGGAGTTGGTCGAGCCGCTGTTGCTCCCGTTGTTGGGGCTGGAAGTACCAGTGTTTCCAGTGTTGGAGTCAATGTCGTCGGAATCAACAGACGCATTGCTGACTGTAACAGACTTGCCGTCGGTGGTATCGTAACCGGTCAGGTAAGTGTAGGTATCGCCACGATATTGGTACACATCGACAATCAGGCCGGCAGGAATGGTTGTACCGTTCAGGTCACTGAGGCTGTACTTGCCGGCAATCTGGATGAGGACGGAGCCGCTGGAAGGCCAATCGAAGGTGTCAATATATGCAACATGCACCTTTTCATCATAGAGATTGATAGCCTCTTCAGCAGACAGGCTTTCATGGCTCGGATTGGGGCTGGTGGTGTTACTGGCAGAGATGTTGTTCGTACCGGCATTGCTGGTTTCTCCCAACTGGAGCCAATAGTAAGCCCAAACGCCGTTGCTTTCATCAGCAATCAGGAAGTAGACTTCCATGTTCTGTGTGCTGGTGCCACGCCAATCGTAGTCGAAAATCTGGCTGACACTGCCGGTTTTCGCCTGACAACCACCGAGGCCGGACGGCTCCAGAACGCCGCTGTTGTTGCTTTCCGTGTAGACCATGACATGCACAAGACTGTCGTCGCTGGTGACCGTGACATGGCTGTCCGGCTTGATAACGACAGGTGTGAGCATGAGGTCTCGGCCATCGGGTTCGGGCATGGTGACAGGGTTCTTGGTGTACGCCTCGTCAAACACGATGGTCTGGTCGTAAGTCGTGAGGGTGACACGGCCATAATCATCAGGGGCGACCGCATATGCTGATGGGACTATACCCGTCAACATCAAAGCAGTCAGCAATGCACCAAGAAATCGCCGGTATTTTTTCATGGGTATCTCTCCTACAATAATAATTACGGTTTAAGGCGCGGCCGCCAGCCGCGTCTTTTTCCATCTCAAAGCCGAAGCTGTTAGAATGAGAGAGTAAATGGCCTGACAGTGTGTACCTTGGGCTAACACGCCCGCCAAGGAGTCCGTCAGCCGCCTCTCTCATTCGCAGCATTCGATTTGCGCAGGTAGAGCCACCGTGTGCGCTCGCGTCACCCAGGAGATTGAACAGGCAATGA
The DNA here is from genome assembly GCF_002159455.1 of Flavonifractor sp. An306. Lineage (GTDB taxonomy): Bacteria > Bacillota > Clostridia > Oscillospirales > Oscillospiraceae > Flavonifractor. Next base: position 18,512 of record NZ_NFIQ01000064.1, on the reverse strand, counting down.
GGAAAGGGCGAAAGGCCATATCCAATCAGAAGGAGGAGCGATATGAACGCAGTTGGAATTGATGTTTCCAAAGGGAAAAGCATGGTGGCTGCCCTGCGGCCAATGGGTGAAGTAGCATTGCTGCCACAGGAATTTCTCCACACCGGGGTCGGTTTGGAGCAGATGGCTTACGCCATCCTTGCGCTGGGAGAAGATACCCGCGTTGTCATGGAGGCCACCGGCCGCTATCATGAGCCGGTTGCGGCAGCGCTGCATGAGTACGGCATCTATGTCTGTGTCCTAAATCCGCTGTACATCAAGCAGAGCGGAGGCGGTTCTATCCGCAAGGTCAAGACCGACAAGGCCGATGCCATGAAGATTGCCAAGTACGGCCTTGACAACTGGGTGGATCTGCGGGAATATACTCCCATGGACACTGTAAGACAACAACTGAAGCTGTGCAGCCGCCAGTACAACCTCTACATGAAAACGGTGGTGTCGCTGCAAAACAATCTCATTTCTCTGACCGACAAGACCTTTCCCGGCGTGAGCGAACTGTTCTCCAGCCCGGAGCGTACGGACGGCCACCAGAAATGGGTGGACTTTGTCATGACCTTCTGGCACTGTGACTGCATCTGCCGCGTCAGCGAGAAGGCATTCACCGAGCGTTACCAGAAGTGGTGCAAACGCAAAGGTTACCATTGCAGCGTCGAGAAAGCATTGGACATCTATGCCAGCAGCTGTGGGCATTTCACTACACTACCGAAGAACGACAACACCAAGCTGCTCATTGTTACAGCCGCGCAGCAGCTTCTCGCAGGCAAGACCACACTGGCTGCTCTGCGGGCAGAGATGACACGACTCGCCTCACAGCTTCCGGAGTACGAAACCGTGCGCGCCATGTACGGCGTTGGCGAAACCACAGCTGCGCAGCTCATGGCTGAGATTGGCGATGTGCGCCGCTTTCCGCGCCGCAGCTCTATTGTGGGCTTCGCTGGCGTTGACCCGGCTGTGGACCAGTCCGGCAAGCATGAGACACAAAGCACGCATACCACAAAGCGTGGGTCACCGCATCTTCGGAAAACGCTGTACCAGATCGTCTGCACATATCTCAGAAAAGCACCAGCAGACGAGCCGGTGTACCAGTTTCTCGATAAGAAACGCGCTGAGGGCAAGCCGTACTTTGTATACATGACCGCTGCACAGAACAAGTTCCTGCGTATCTACTATGCCCGTGTGAAGGAATGCCTGGAGGCTTTTGACGCACAGCAAGGCACCTCACAAGGATAAATCAGATTGATGCTTTATCCCGGCTGGCGAAGCTTTTTCTCCAGCTTGTTTTGTCATGCCCTTTTTCAGTCGCGCAATTTTTGCGGGACTTTTTTATTTCAGCTATTGACTTTTGTTTGCAGGACTCCTTGCAGGCTATAAGCAGGAATAGAACTCAATGGCTAAAATTGGAATAGTCATAAATCATTGGACACCATACGGTGCTTCTCTATTTGAGAGTATTATATGACGATGTTTTTCTCCATATTGTCCCTTCCATCAGGAACGCTTTCCGATCCCGAAACGTGCTTCATACTGTTCCCGGGCCTGCTCCCGCACCCCCGGGCGCTTATTCTTCATCTGGTTCCGCAGCCAGCTTTTTTGCGCGATGGAAAGCTGCCACGGGAGGTTGCAGAGCCGGTTCAAGGTCACCCGCTCTTGCCTGTTCCTCCGGCGGCAGCTGGGCGCAGGCTCTGCAGATGTGGGTCGCGTGGCCCCTTCCGGAGAATTTCTCGTGGGCCTTATATTCATCGCAGACCTTGCAGTAGTGCCCCTGCCTTTTCATATCCGATCCCTTTCATCGCCGCCTGTTGGGGCGGCGCTTTTCTTTCCCCTCATTGTGGTTCATCGGACGGCGGTTGTCAAGCACACGCGGCTGGCTGTCCTCCAGCCGAATTTTTGAATTTACAAAAAGTTCACAGAATTTTTGATCACTTTTGCCTCTGAGCGGTGCGTATTAAAGCGATGGAATAACCAAGGAAGTCCCGGTCAAGAGAAAAAGTTCATATAGTATCTTCTTCTGAAGGGCTGCTGGGGAAACTGGCGGAACGCCGTTTTCATTCCCCGAGGGATCCACGACTGTCCCCGGACCGGCCAACAGCGGGGCTGCCTGCGCTGTTTGGACTACCAAGGATCCATCGTACCCAAAGCGGTCAACCACATTATATGAACATGAGGAGATGAAAAGGAAACAATGAAACGGATCAACATCAAATGCCCCTACTGTGGGTCCCGGGCGTACCTGCGGCCAGCATCCGTGGTCTATGGCGACCATACGGACGATGCGGGGGCCAAGCTCTATGTATGCGCCCGGTACCCCGCCTGTGACGCCTATGTGGCGGCCCACAAGGATACCCTGCTGCCCATGGGCACGCTGGCGGACCGGAACCTGCGCCGCAAGCGCATGGAGGCGCACTCCGCCCTGAACCAGCTGATTGGTAGCGGCATCATGACGCGGAAACAGGCGTACCGCTGGCTCCAGATCCAGCTTGGTTTGCCGGAATCCGAGGCACATATCGCCAAGTTTTCAGAGCTGCGGTGCCAGAAAGTGATCGAATTGTGCCGCGCCCTCTCCCGGGCGCAGACCCGGGCGGCTTGACCGCCATCCCGGCTGAGCGAGGTAAAAACCGCAATGACAATGAAAAACTGGATACAGATGAACGAGGCGCAGAGGGCGTTGGTGGAGGAGAACCTGTCTCTGGTGGGCCAGACCATCGCCCGGCATATCCGATACAACGAGGACATCTGCGGCATGGGCACAGATGATCTGTATCAGGAGGGCTGCTGGGCACTCTGCCGCGCCGCTATGACCTACGATCAGGCGGGGCGTGGAACGCCATTTTCCGCCTACGCCCGGCCTGTGATCCGCAACCACCTGCTGGATCACTGCCGGCGTGTGCTGCGCCAGCGGGAGCATTTGCCCACCGTGCCGCTGGATGTCCCGGTCAGCGAGGATATCCCTCCCCCGGAGGCTTGGCTTCGGGATATGGATGGACAAGAGGTGTGGGACGCCCAGATCCTTGTGGATCAGCTCCTGGAGCACGGCAGACGCACCTGCACCGCCGTGGCCAGGCTGGGCGTGGAGGCGCTGGCGCTGAAGGCCAAGGGCTATACCGGGGCCGACATCGCCAGGATGTATCATACCAAGCCCAACCATGTGGGAGCGTGGATCTCCCGCGCCGCGGAAAAACTGCGCGGGGATGAAACCTTCGCCGCGTTGCTGGATCGTGGGGCGAAGGCGAAAGCGGCCGGTTTTTGAGGCCAAGCTAAGGATGAACAGATACATAGGAGGACGAACACTATGAAAATGCGGAGACGAACACTTTACACAGCGGTAGGGCACTTCAAAAAGGTCGTTACCAGGGACGGCGCCTATCCTGTAGTGCTGGTAAACCGGCAGGAATACCGGATGGACCCACAAGAAATGGCCGTTTGGAGCATCCTGAACTGGCGGCTTTTGGACGCCCAGGGCCTGGAGGAGTACTACGAGCCTATGTTCCAGACGCTGAGGCTGGAGGAGCGCCGCACACTGGAAAACTGCCTTGGCCGCCTGGTGACCAGGGGCCTGGTGGCCGCCGGGCATGGCGAGACTGACTTCGAGGCTCTGTACGATCTGTTGAGCAACCTGTATGTGGTACCCATCTCGGAGAGCCTGCCCCTGCGTACCGTTACCTTCCTCAAAATGATCCTGCTGGATGGAGTGTCTTTTTCCCGGGCGAAGCAGATTTTTCAAAAATCACGGCTGTCTGAGGGTGAAGCCCGGGTGATGGCCCTGGCAAGGCAGGCGCTGCTCTCCACGGCGGAGCTGATCCGCTGCGTGGAGCTGGGCATCACCGACGTCTCCAGTGACGAGAAGGTGATGGATGCCCTCTACGGCGACGCCGACGCCACCAGCGACAACATGGGAGATCTGATGCGCTCCTCTCAAAGCCGGGGGCCGGTTACGCTGTCTGTCGCCAACCTGTGTCTGCACAAGCAGATCATCTTTGAGCGGGTGTAGGGTATGGATAGGCTTGCGTTTCAGGAATGGCCCGCCGTGCTGCGGCGCCGGTGGATTCTCATCGGCGCCGCAGGGATCGGGTTTCTGTTGGTGGGACTGGCTGTGTTTTTCTCGCTTGGGGATCTCGTGCTGCTGATGCTCAGCGGGATGCTGACGCTCTGTACGCTCCTGCACTGCGTGGAGTTTTACCGCACGGTCCGACGCCGGCGTTATCAGGCGATAGAGGCGGCCTGCATGGCTCTTGGCCATCCCAGCATCGGGCGCCGGAGGGAAATCCAGCTGCTTTTACAGGACGGCAGGGAAGTTGTTGTAACATGGGATAAGCGTGTAAACCTGCGGATTGGACGCCGATACCGGATCTTTTACCGTTTGGACTGCGCCCCGCCTCACGGCGGGGCTGGGCTTCATGACCTGCCTGCGGGAAACCTGCTCCTCGCGCTGGAGGATCTTGGGAAATCCTGTGCCGGCGCGGCTATAGAGGATAAGGAAGATGCCTGACATAACCGATAAACCCCACACTGCGGCGCTAATCCCAGATGACCCAGTATTTCCGTGAGGCCTTTGGCGGCTTATCTGCCTGGCCTACCCCAATGCGTTGGTTCTGGAGCATCTGCTCATGCCGCCCATTGGTTCTGCGCTCGCTGGACGCATTCGGAGGTGCGGGGCTTGGCTGACTGGGCCAGATTTCTGTCTATCCAGATGTGTCGGTGGGACGGGGATATGGGAAACTGCGCCCCCTGCGGCCCTGGGGGGCAAGTTCGGGACCTACGGGGATCTTATTTCTCTCCTGCTCTGGTCAGCTGACGGAAGAGCTTCCGTTTTATATCATGTAATTTTACCCCTGCCGCAAGCTATTTGGATGCAGGAATATCGTAAAGCAGGCGCCATGGACTCAGGGATGCCTGTTCATATCCACTATCAGCCGGGAGAAGCGCATCGCTTCTCCCGGCTGGTTTTATGGAGTTCCTTCGTCAAAACGATGCGGCAGCTGTGCTTAACTTTTTCCCTGACGAAAACAAACGACATCGGACAGGAAAAGGCTTTCTGAAACAGCCGCCCTCAAATTTTAAGTTTTTTCCAGAGAGATTGTAAAATTCAAAAAACATTCTGTATGCCATAGGACATACAGAATGCAGATCAGTATATATTCATGTGTCGCACAGCACCCAAGCTGATGCTGCTGAAAATAGGATTCGTGTCAGGGCATCGAAATATACCTGCGGGTATATATGTGCACCTTACAGGGTTGAGAACGGGATTCTCCATCATCCAGCAGAAGAAAATTACCGCCACAGTAATTATAGCACTGATGCGTGGCTGCGGGCCTTGCGGTACTGCCGATAATTCATTCTCGGTCTTGTGATCTTCCTTGATGGGCCGGTACCCGCAAAATGCTGTCCACATTCTGCTTGATGATGCCATAGTCGGCCAGCTCCGTTTTCACTTCGCCGTACTTGGCACGCCGCAGGCGGCTTATTTTGCTGTTTCTTTTTTGTACTGGTATCGGATTGTCCGCTATGACATAGAACCTCTCATTTTAGATTGCGGACACTCTATCAGGATGTGGAGACCACGTTTTATAGTACTTACTTAGTACATCAGGTTCTTCTCGGTCTGGGGATCGAAGAGGTGGATGAGCTTGGGGCGGAACGCGAAGCGGATCTCGGTGCCATAGGGGATACCGGCGCGGTGCTCCTCGGGCAGATCCATGGTGGGGATGCGCAGCACCACGTCCTTGCCCACGGCGTTGACGTGCAGGTATACCTCGCTGCCCATCATCTCGGACACGTCCACCTTGCTGGCGATGGTGTGGCCCCCCGCCTCAGAGGCGAAGGAGATGTGCTCCGGCCGGACGCCGACGGTGACGGCCTGGTCGCCCACGCCCCGGCTGGACAGCAGCTCCTGGGCCCGGCCGGCCAGCACGATGACGGCCTCGCCCACCTGGATCTGGTATTTGCCGCCCTGCTTGGACAGCTGCCCGTCGAAGAAGTTCATCTGGGGGGAGCCGATGAAGCCGGCCACAAACAGGTTGGCGGGCTGGTCGAACACCTCCTGGGGGGTGCCGATCTGCTGGATGAAACCGTCCTTCATGATGACGATCCGGTCGCCCAGGGTCATAGCCTCGGTCTGGTCGTGGGTGACATAGACAAAAGTGGTGTTGATGCGCTGTCTGAGCTTGATGATTTCAGCCCGCATCTGGTTGCGCAGCTTGGCGTCCAGGTTGGACAGGGGTTCGTCCATCAGGAACACCTGGGGGTCCCGGACGATGGCACGTCCGATGGCCACACGCTGCCGCTGGCCGCCGGACAGGGCCTTGGGCTTGCGGTCCAGATACTGGGTGATGTCCAGGATCTCCGCAGCCTCCCGCACCTTCTTGTCGATCTCATCCTTGGGGGTCTTGCGCAGTTTCAGGGCGAAAGCCATGTTCTCATAAACGGTCATGTGGGGGTACAGGGCATAGCTCTGGAAGACCATGGCGATGTCCCGGTCCTTGGGCTCCACGTCGTTCATCCGCTTGCCGCCGATGAACAGATCACCCTCGGAGATGTCTTCCAGCCCTGCGATCATCCGCAGCGTGGTGGACTTGCCGCAGCCGGAGGGGCCCACCAGCACGATGAACTCCTTGTCCGCAATCTCCAGGTTGAAATCGTGGACGGCGGTCACCTTGTTGTCGTAGATCTTCTTGACGTTCTTCAGGCTCACAGTTGCCATTTTCCAGGGCCGTAAGGGCAATGCCTCCGCAAATACCCCCTCGCCCACGGGGAGCAGAACCCCGCGGACGTTACGACAGGTCTCCACACTGCCGCACCGCCGGCCCGGCGGATAGTTCCTCCTTTTTGACCGCTCCCCCGCCCTATGGAAATGGAGTAGTGCGGGAGGCGTGTGATAGGGGCTGCTTTCTGGGCCTATCCGCTGTGCCGAAGGGCAAATGCCTCAAAGGGGCGCAGGGCAGTTCCGCTGCAGGGATTGCCATAGTTGGAGAGCAGCAGTTCGGCGCCGGCCCAGCCGCCGGGGAGGGAATACGCCGCCTCCTTTCCGGTGAAATTGCAGACCACCAGGATCTGCTCCCCTCCAAGCGTCCGGGTATATGTATAGACCTCCTCGCTGTCCGGGAGGAGAAGCTGATAATGGCCATACAGGAGGGTGTCGCTCTTTTTCCGCACGGAAAGGAGCTTCCGGTAAAAGTGATAGACGGAATCCGGGTCGCCCAGCTGCCTTTGGGCGTTGATTTTCGGATAGTTGGGGTTGAGGGCAATCCAGGGCTTTCCAACGGTAAAGCCCGCATTGGCGCCGTCAGTCCACTGCATAGGGGTGCGGGCATGCTCCCGGCTGATGTAGTTGACAACCCGCATCATGTCCTCATGGCTTACCCCCAAACGCTCCGTCCGCTCCCAATAGGCGTTTCGGGTCTGTACGTCGTTGATTTCAGCAATCCCTGTGAAGCGAGTGTTGGTCATGCCCAGCTCCTCCCCCTGGTAGATATAGGGGGTGCCCTGCATCAGATACAGGCACAGGGCCAGCATTTTGGCCGAGCGGACCCGGTTCTCCTCCGTGGAGTCGTCCCCAAATCGGGAGACTGGACGGGGCTGGTCATGGTTGCCCCAGAACAGGGTGTTCCACGCCCTTCCGTCCAAAATGGTCTGCCAGCGGGTCAAAACACGTTTGATATCTGTCAGCTTCCAGCTGTGCTCCCGCTCCCACCTCCGGGTTTCCCCGCCGTCCACATCGACCAGCTCAAAGTGGAACACCATGTTGAGCTCGCCCTCGTCAAAGCCGGCATAGCGGCACGCCAGCTCCGGAGTCACGGCGGAATTCTCCCCTACGGTCATGCAGTCGTACCGGCTGAGCACCCGGCGGTTCATCTCCTTGAGGAACTCATGGACCCGGGGGCCGTTGGCGCACTGGCCTGTGTAGTCCCCGTAGAGCCCGTCTGGCCGCAGGGGGCCGTCGGCATAGCCGCCCTTGGAGATCATGCTGATCACGTCCATGCGGAAGCCGTCAATGCCCTTCTGAAACCAGAAATCCATCATGTCATAGACTTCCTCCCGCACAGCCGGGTTCTCCCAGTTGAGATCTGGCTGCTCCGGCGTGAACAGGTGGAGGTAGTACTGCCCGCTGCCGGCGTCATAGGACCAGGCCGGCCCGCCAAAGCAGCCGCCCCAATTGTTTGGGGGGCCCCCGCCGGGGGAGGGGTCCTTCCAGATGTAGTAATCCCGGTAGGGGCTGTTTCGGCCAGAGCGGCTGGAGATAAACCAGGGGTGCTGGTCAGAGGTGTGGTTGACCACCAGGTCCATGACCAGGCGCATCCCACGCCGGTGGACCTCAGAGAGCAGCCGGTCGAAATCTTCCATGGTCCCAAACTCAGACAGAATGGCCCGGTAGTTCCGGATGTCGTATCCGTTGTCCACATTGGGGGAGTCGTACACCGGGTTGAGCCATAGCACATCTGCGCCCAGTTCCTGTAGATAGTCCAGCTTTTGCAGGATGCCGTTGAGGTCGCCGATCCCATCTCCGTTGGAGTCGCAGAAGCTCCTGGGGTAGATCTGGTATACGGCGGCCTCCTTCCACCAAGCACGTCGAATCTCTTCCATGGCAGCGCCTCCTTCCCAAGGTTACAGGATCAGGCTGGGCAGCTCTTCCAGCTTGCCCAGATGGTAGTCCGGCGCGAAGGGGAGCGCTGCGTCCCCGATCACGGCACAGTCCATACCGCCGGCCTTTGCGGCCTCCAGCCCGGCCGGGGCGTCCTCCACCACCAGGCAGAGCCCGGCCGGTATCCCAAGCAGCTCCGCCGCCCGCAGGAACACCTCGGGGTCTGGCTTGGAGCGGGTGATCTGGTTGCCGTCGCACACCGCATCGAACAGGCCTTCGGCCTGGAGCTGGTGGAGAATGAAGCCGGCGTTCTTACTGGAGGAGCCCACGGCCAGCTTCAGGCCCGCGATACGGAGCGAGCGGAGGGTCTCCCGCACGCCATCCTCCATGTCCGCCGGGGTGAGTTGGCTGAGCAGGGCGCGGTAGCGGTCGTTCTTCTCCTCTGCCAGGCGCCGCTTCTCATCGGGGGAGAGGGACAGGGGGCTCCCCTCCAGGATGATCTCCAGGCTCTCCATCCGGCTGACGCCCCGCAGCCGCTGGTTGATGGTCTCGTCAAAGGGGGCCTGTACCTCCTTGGCCGTCTGCTTCCAAGCCTCAAAATGGAAGCGGTCGGTGGTGCACAGCACACCATCCAGATCAAAAATAACAGCTTGATACCGCATGATTATTGCACGCCTCCGTCGCTTACCGCCTGCCTCTGCCCGCCCTGGGACAGGGTGTATACCACATGCTCCAGCTGGAGGTGGACCGGATGGCCGGACAGGTGGGTCACGCTCATACGCTCCGGCGTCAGTTCCACCCGCAGCCGGGCGCCCTGCCATTCCAGGCAGAACGCCAGCCGCCGCCACGTCCCAGGCAGGTGGTTCCGCAGGGAGAGCGCGCCCTCGTGCCACTGCAGCCCGGCAAAGCCGCACACCACGCACTGCCAGATGTTCCCCATAGATGCGCTGTGGATTCCTTCGTCGGAGGAGGTGGGGTTTGGCCCCAGGTCCACGGCGCTGGCATGGCGGTACAGATCCAGCGCCATCTCATCCAGGGACAGCCACGCGGCCAGGATACAGTGCTGCCCATGGCTCAGGGAGGAGTCGTGGAGGGTGCGGGATTCATAGAACAGGAAGTTTTTCCGGCGGATGTCCGGGGAGAACAAGTCCGGCATGATGCGCAGCAGCATGACAAGATCCGCCTGCTTGGATACCATCAGGCGGTTCATCTGCGCCTGGCTGTAGTCCTCATAGATGTCGGAGACTCCTGCCTGGCTCTTGTACCGCGCCAGATCAATTTTCTCCAGCCCCAGATACTGGTCGTTTTGGGGGACAAGCCCGTCCGCCCTGGGGACAGGCAGATAGAGGGCCTGCCGCTTGGCGCGGAGCTCACAGATCAGAAGTGGGAGGTCATACTGCCTGGACAGGCGGGCCCAGGCAGCGGGCCACTGCTGCTCCATGCGTACCATGGTATCGGCCGCATATTCCAGATTCCAAGCCGCCATATAGTTGGTAAAGGCGTTGTTGTCCACATGCTCCTTGTACTCATCCGGGCCGATGACATTGCAGATTTCATACCGCCCCTGCAGCTCCTTCCACTCCAGCCGGCTGGCCCAAAACCGCGCAGTTTCCACCAGGAGCTCACATCCGCATCGGTTCATAAAGTCGTCGTCCCCGGTGGCGGTGTAGTACAGCCAGACGGCCCAGGCGATATCCGCGGTGATATGGTGTTCCAGCAGGCCGGTGAGTATAGGGATGCTGTCCCCGGTGGCGATATCGGCCGCGCCGAACCTGGGCGTCACCTCCCCGTCGTCCAGCCAGGCGCTTTCCCAAGGGAACATGGCCCCTGCATAGTGGTTTTCCTGCGCCTTCCTCCGGGCCCCGGGCAGGCTCCGCCAGCGGTACTCCAGCAAGGTGCGGGCGGCGGACGGGTCAGTCAGCAGGTAGTGGGGCAGCAGGAACATCTCCGTGTCCCAGAAGGAGTGGCCCTTATACCCCTCCCCGGTCATCCCCTTTGCGCCGATGCCGACCCGGCTGTCGTCCCGCTTGATCATGATGTTCAGGTGGTAGAGGGCAAAGCGCAGGCCCAGCTGGTCGAAGGGTTCCGGGCTGTCGATTTCTACGTCGTTCTTCTCCCAATAGGCGGCCCACTGCCCGGCAGAGTCCGCCAGCAGCGCCTCGTAGCCCCGTTCAGCCGCCGCCTGGATGCACGCGTCGCCCGCCGCACAGACGGGGGCAATCTGGTCCGTTCCAGATGGGTGGCCGGCTGCAGTGAAAGAGAGGTCCCGCCCCGTGTGGTAGCAGGCCAGCTTCTCCATTTTCAGGGCCTGTCCCGCGGCCAGCCGAAAGACGCAGCGGCTGACAAAGCGGCGGCGCTCCATTACCGGCAGCACCCGGTCCGGCTGCGGAGTAAACCTGTGGATGCAGTGGACGGCGATGGGGATCTGGGACTGGCCTGTCTGGGTGCACAGCCGGAGCACTTCGCCGTTCAGCAGGCGCTTTTCCCCCTCGGCGCAGTGCTGGGAGCCGGTATTGGTGATGCGGGCGTTGATGCCGCTCTCCACAGTCAGCTCCACAGCCCCGGACAGGGGGGTCAGCTCCATTGAGAAGGCGGCCAGGTGCACCTCTTTCAGGGAGACAAAGCGCCGGAAACGCAGCTCCACCTGGTCACCCTTGGGGCTGGTCCACCGTACGCGGCGGACCACCTCGCCGGTGCGCAGGTCCATCGTGCGGGAATACCCCTCCCAGGAACCGCGGTCCATGGAGAACCGCTCCCCGTTGATGGAGAGGAACAGTTCCGTCACATCCGGCAGGTTGGGGAGCTCCGTCACCTCGTCCGCCATGGCCTTGTTGAATGTCCCGGTGATGAACGCGCCCCGGCGCTGGCCCACATAGCTCTCCTCCTGGGCGCAGCGCAGGTTCAGATATCCATTTCCCTGGGCCAGGATGGATTCCCCCTTGGCGATATAACGGGGGTCAAAGCCGGTTTCCTCGATGATCCAGCCCTGTTGTCTGTTTTGATTCATAAGCGAGGCTCCTTGTCTTGGAAATTCAGCCTTTTATACCGGCTGTGGCCACACTGGCCTGCACCTTTTCCTGCGCCAGTGCGTACAAGATGATCCCCGGCAGGATCACCACAGCCAGCGCGGAGAACAGCTGGGTGTAGTTGTAGGAGAATTCACTGGTGAAGAAGGCCAATGCGATGGGGAGGGTCCGCTGGGAGTCGGAGACTGTCAGCAGGGAGGCGAAATAGTACTCGTTCCAGTTGTTCAGGAACATCAAGATGCCAGCCGTGGTCAGGGCATTTTTGGCCAGGGGCAGATTGATCCTCCAGAACACACGCACGAAGCCAGCGCCGTCCACAATCGCCGCCTCGTCCAGGGTCTTGGGTACGGCCATAAAGCCGGCCTTGAGGATAAAGATGGACATGGCCATACCCATGGACAGATAGACGAAGGTGACGCCCCAGATATTGTCATACAGGCCCATGTACATGATCAGGCTGAAGATTGGCTGGGTCTTGCTGTGGCTGGGCACCAGCAGAGTGATGGTAAAGAGGACGTACAACAGCCGCCGCCCGGGGAATTGGAATTTTGCGATCACATAGGCGCCCATGGAGTAGAACAACAGGGACACCACGGTGGACACCCCGGCGGCCAGCAGGGAGTTCAGGAAGTAGACGGGGAAGTTGTAGGTTTCAAACAGATGGGCAAAGGTGTCGAAGGAGATGGACGACGGCAGGGCCAGGGGATCGCTCAGAATCTCCCCGTTGGTCTTGAACGCCGACATGATGACCCAGAGGATGGGGAAGGCGGAGATGATAATGACGAACGCCTCGACCACATAGAGGAACGTGCGCGTCAAGCCCTTTTTCAGCTTCATATCTCTCACCTCAATAGTCCGATTCATCCATGCGGAACAGCTTGTTCACCACGAACAGGATCAGCAGGCCGATCAGGAACATCACCACGCCCACCGCGTTGGCGTAGCCGTAGCGGTAGTCCAGGATGCCGTTCACCAGGAGGATGGACAGGCTCATGGTGTCATTTCCCGGCCCGCCGGCGGTGGTCAGGGAGATCTGCTCATACATGGCGATGCGGGCCGTCAGGGAGCAGATCACGCTGGTGCCGATGGCGCTGCGGCACAGGGGGAGCTGGATGTAGCGGATGAACTGCCAGCCGGTGGCGCCGTCCAGCCGTGCGGCCTCCCCCAGCTCCTGGGGGATATTCATCAGGTCGCCTAGCACCACCAGGGTGACGATCACCGCGTAGAACAGCCACGTCAGCGTCACCGCCCAGAAGGCCCAGGGGGACTGATAAAACCACTGGACGTCGAAGCCCGGGTTTACGCCGCGGATGATGTTATTGAGCACCCCAAAGTCGTTGTTGAAGATAAAGCGGTAAATCATGGCCCAGGCCGCGGCGCTGATCACGTTGGGGATCATGAACACGGCACGGGTTGCCTTCCAGCCCCGGGGCTTCTGGTAGAGCACAAAGGCCACCAGGGTGCCAAAGCCCACGTGCAGGGTGGCTGCCACCAGGCACCAGAAAAACAGGTTCTTCAGCGACTGCAGGAAGGCGCTGTTGGTAAACAGGTTGATGTAGTTGCGCAGCCCGTTGAACTCGGGGCTGGTGAAGCCGTCCCACCGGGTAAACGAGGTGAGAAACACCTGGACGATGGGGGCGGCGTAGAACAGGACGAAAATGACGATTGTCGGGAGCAGAAACAGGTAGATCCACTTGTAGCTCGCCCGCTGCATGCGGCTGACGCGGGGTCGGCGGGCTACCCGTCCTCGGATGGCATTCATATCAAACTCCTTTCCCCTTGCGGCGGCCCCTTTCCCGGCGGGGCCGCCGCCAATCCCTCATCCGCCGTGGACAGGGGGATAAAAATGCGGTGCGCCATTGGCTCTCGCGGGAGCATGACGCACCGCATGACCCAGTCTAGCGGGAGACGGTTCCCGCTTACTCAGCCGTGGCCGCAGTGGCGCTGTCGGTCATCCACTGGGCGAACTCCTCGGGGGAATATGTACCGTCCGCCAGGGAGGGCAGCAGCCGGCCGAAGTCAGAGTTGGCCACAGAGGCGGGGATCATATCCAGGATGCAGGGGGCAAAGACCGTCTCCTCGGTGGTGTCGGCGGCCAGATCGGCCAGCACCTGGGTCTCGCCCTGCTGGGCCTTGAAGCCGTCGCTGTACTCCAGCTTGGGGGCGTCACCGCCCTCGGCCAGCAGGAAGGCCTCCAGCTCCTCGGGGGAGTAGACGAACTCCAGGAACGCCTTGGCCAGCTCCAGCTCCTCCTCAGAGGCGGAGGCAGAGATCCACCACTCGCCGAAGCAGGCGGTATTGGCGATGCCCACCTGGCCGGGGAACAGGGAGGCGCGCACATCGGCGCCGTTGAAGCCGTTGCTCCAGTTGGCGGAGTTGGTCTCGGCAAAGTCCGTGGACATCCAGGGGCCGTTGGAGATCAGCGCGGCCTGGTTGCTCATAAAGGAGTTGGCCGCGTCGGCATAGGCTGCGCCGATGGAGTTGGGGGCGGCGTTGTTCTGCAGCAGCTCCTGCAGCCTGGCTACGGCGTTGATAAAGATGGGGGTATTGAAGTCGGTGATCTTGGTCTCCACACCGCTCTGAAGCCACTCCACACCGCCGACCTCCTCGGCGATGAGGGCGGTGAGGAACAGGGCGGCCACCCAGCCGTTCTCCGCCGTGGAGAAGGCGATCTTCTGGTCGCCCAGGGCGGTGAGGAACTCATCCATGGACATGGCGCTCAGGTCCTCCTGGGGGTCCCACAGGGCGGAGTTGTAGAAGAACCCGGTGGGGCGCACGGTGGCCAGAGGCAGGCTGTAGATGCTCCCGTCCTCGTTGGTGCAGTACTCCAGGCCGTCCTCCAGCAGCAGGTCCTTCACCGCCGGGGTCTCGTTCAGCCACTCGCTCAGATCGTATGCCATGCCGTTGGGGAAGGCGATGTTGGCCATCCAGTCCACGTCGCCGCCCTGAACCAGCACGGGCAGCATGTTCTGCTGGGCCAGCTGCTTGAGCCGGTCGTTAAAACCATCCTGGGGGACGCTTTCCAGATTGATCTTGTACTGCCCCTCATAGAGCTGGTTGAACCGCTCCACCTGGGGCTCGAAGAATACGGCGCCCACATTTTCGCCGGTCTTGTAGGAGGGGATCGTGATCTCAATGACCCCTCCGGACCCGCTGCCGGACGGGGAATCGGCCGCGCCCGGGTCGGTTTCGCCGCCGCCGCAGCCGGCCAGTGCCGCGAGCATAGAGCCTGCCAGGATGCCTGCAATGAGCTTCTTTTTCATGGTGATCCTCCTTTTAACTTGGCATGGACATATTTTGAAACGGCTGTCCGCCATTTCAACCTGAACGAAAACGTTTTTGGAACTCGCTTGGAAAAAAGCGGGGTAACCCGCTTTTCCCTATTCAACTTAGTTTGACAATTCACTCAGGTTTTTTACGCTCTCCCGCTCCACCAGCGTGTGAGGAAGCACCAGCTTCTGGGCTGGGCGGATGCCATTGAGCATATCGTACAACAGGTGTGCGGCCTCATAGCCTTTTTCCTTGATATTTTGATCCACAGTGGTGATTTTGGGATCGGTATAGTTGGCAACCTCCAGGCCATCATATCCAACTACGGAGTAGTCATCTGGCACACGGTATCCCAGGGACTTCAGCGCCTCGATGGTACCGATAGCCAGCATATCGCTCATACACAGGAACGCAGTGGCGCTGTCCGGGGTGTGGGTGCGGAAATAGGCGCCTACCCCCGCCACCGCCTCCTCTCGCAGGAAATTGGTGTAGATAATGGAATCGTGGGTCAAAGTGAGTCCATTACGGGTAAAGGCCTGGTAGGCGCCGACTAGGCGCTCCATACTGACCATGGCGTTTTTCCGACCGTGAACCAGGACGATCTTGCGATGGCCCCGGTCAATCAGGTACTGAGTCAGCTCATCAAAGGCGGTCACGTCATCCAGAGTCACATTGCTGATACAGGGACCCCGGACCTCGGTGTCGATGGTGACGCAGGGGCGGTGGCTGGCGGCCAGGGCCTCACAGTAGGGATCATTGGTCTTCAGGCCGAACAAAATGGCCCCGGCAATATTGTGTTCGTAGCAGAGCTGCTCATAGCTCTTCTCCTTCTGTGTGCGGGAATTAATCACATACATAGCGATGTCGATGCCATGTTCGAAGGCGAATTGGTAGATCCCCTTCATCAGCATAGTCTCGAAATCATTGAGCATCGTGTCCTCTAAAAAGCCAGAGAGAACCAGAGCGATATTTTTGGAGTGCTTGGAGGATAAACTGCGGGCCATCTGATTAGGACGGTAACCCAGCTCCTGCGCTACGCGCAGGATACGCTCCCGCGTATGGCAGTTCACATCTGAATAGTTGTTCAGAGCCCGTGAGACGGTTCCAATGGTCACTCCGGCGGCCTTTGCCACATCCCGGATGGTTGCCGGCATAGGAGATCACTTCCTTTCTGGGCAAAAACGTTTTTGGAACCTGTTATAGTATTTATACAGGATCAATGGGATTTTGTCAAGATTGTTTTTTGATTTTCCACAAAATATATGGACAAATCCTGCCTGATTTCGTTCTTTCGTTAAAAAGTCAAGTGATAATCCAATAAGAGTCTGCTTGAGGTTTCTTACTTGGAATTCCTCCTTCTAAAATCAGAGTCCTGAGCGTTTTCTGCACTTTTTCAAGTAAAATAAAGGGCCACAGAGGCGTACAATGCCTCTTACATATCCCTGAAAAAATCAAAAAGTGGAAAAGGGTCCGGCCTCGTTGAGATCGGATCTGAAAAAGTTATAAGTACAACAGTTAGATAAAAGAGCAGACGTAGAGACTATAGGTACCTGACGATACTTAGGGGAAAGTCATCCCCGGATTGGAAGAACACATAAATCAACCTAACTAGTGGTTTGTCAACTGAGGGACAGAGGGGTGACACTGCGGCGTCACTCTGAGGGCCAGATATATCATAAAAACGGTGAGATAGCCCTCCACAAATCGATTTTATCGACCAGTACCCAGCCATCCGTGATGTCAACTAGGGGGATATGATTCTTTTCGATGATTGCCATCAGCTTCCTCTTTGAAATTTGATAGCGGCCTCTGTAGGCCCTTACCGACAAGCCTACAGATGTATATTTCCGATTCCTTTTATCTGGCCGTATTTTGCTGACCGCGACGTCAAATTTCAGCCTCAGCGCAATTACCAGGTCAGCGGCATCGTGCCGGTCGACACAATGATAGGAAATGGTATCTGAGTGATATTTCTTGGAGTTCGAGTAGATATAACTCAGCAAATTCTCTGTCATACCGATATGGGTGATCTTTCCCGCCTGATTTAGAAAGACGATGTAAGTGCCAGGGGGCGTTCTACGGGCCTGCTCCAGGGCTTCGTCCACAGTGATCTGCTCTGTCCCACCGCTGAGCAACCGGAGGAGGACTGCCTGGAAATCTTTTTCAGAGTAGCCTTCAAAGTTAAAGTATGCATCTTCTCGCCTTTCCTGCCGCTCCCTGCGCTCTGATTCTTTGCACTTCTCCTGCAAAGTTTCTACCTCGTGGCCCAGCTCACCAGCCACAGGGCACACTTCTTCAAACTCTGACCGAGGGATATGGTCATATTCGGGCAGTTCAAAAAATTTCAAAGAGTCCACTATAATACGATAGAGGTCCTCCAAACGGAGATCCTCGCACGCCCCCCAAAGGGAGGTGGTTCGAACGCCATTGGTATCGTAAAACCATTCTTTAATGCCAGAGTAAAAATCCCCATATTCGTGGTAGCGAAGGCGCGAATAGTAAGGAAAATAGTCGATCTCAAACACATCATAGATGGCAGAGCACATCTTAAAAATTTCGTGGCCGATGTCATTTGGGGCCATTCTATACATCCCAATACTATTCTGACAAAAGAAATCGTAATTCAAGCGGTATTCTCCACCAGTTTGCCTGAACAGGTCTCGGCAGGTCACATCTTTCGGAATAGGAGCGTGCAGATCGATCATGGTGATTCCTCCTACAATAATAATTACGGTTTAAGGCGCGGCAGCCAGCCGCGTCTTTTCCCATCTCAGAGCCGAAGCTGTTAGAATGGGAGAGTAATGGCCTGACACGTCGTTCCTTGGGCTTACACACCCGCCAAGGAGTCCGTCAGCCGCCTCTCTCGTTCGCAGCATTCGATTTGCGCGGGTAGGGCCACCGTGTGCGCTCGCGTCACCCAGGAGATTGAACAGGCAATGAGGAAAGGGCGGAAGGCCATATCCAATCAGAAGGAGGAGCGATATGAACGCGGTTGGAATTGATGTTTCCAAAGGGAAAAGCATGGTAGCTGCCCTGCGGCCAATGGGTGAAGTGGCATTGCTGCCACAGGAATTTCTCCACACCGGGGTCGGTCTGGAGCAGATGGCTTACGCCATTCTTGCGCTGGGAGAAGATACTTGCGTTGTCATGGAGGCCACTGGCCGCTACCATGAGCCAGTTGCGGCAGCGCTGCATGAGTACGGCATCTATGTCTGCGTCCTGAATCCGCTGTACATCAAGCAGAGCGGAGGTGGTTCCATCCGCAAGGTCAAGACCGACAAGGCCGATGCCATGAAGATTGACGGCCTTGACAACTGGGTGGATCTGCGGGAATATACTCCCATGGACACTGAAAGACAACAACTGAAGCTGTGCAGCCGCCAGTACAACCTCTACATGAAAACGGTGGTGTCACTGTAGAACAATCTCATTTCTCTGACCAATAAGACCTTGCCCGGCGGGAACGAACTGTTCTCCAGCCCAGAGCGTGCGGACGGCCACCAGAAATGGGTGGACTTTGTCATGACCTTCTGGCACTGCGACTGCATCTGCTGCGTCAGCGAGAAAGCATTCATCGAGCGCTACCAAAAATGGTGCAA
>NZ_NFIQ01000063.1 GCF_002159455.1 Flavonifractor sp. An306 | reverse complement strand
CCCCTGTACCCACGCCCCCGCCTGCCGCCCCTGGCTGGACCTGCGCCTGCGGACAAAGCGGCATCACCAGCAGCTTCTGCCCTAACTGCGGCAGCAAAAAGCCGGAGCCCAAGCCGGCAGCAGAGAGCTGGCAGTGTACCTGCGGTGCAGCCGTCACCGGAAAATTCTGCCCGGAGTGCGGCAAGCCCCGGCCCGCAGCGGACGGCTGGACCTGTTCCTGCGGTGCGGTGAACAAAGGGAAATTCTGCGCGGAGTGCGGGGCAAAAAAGCCCGCCGGCGTGCCCCAGTACAAATGCGACAAATGCGGCTGGGAGCCGGATGATCCCGCCCATCCGCCCAAGTTCTGCCCGGAGTGCGGCGATCCCTTTGACGATGGCGATGTGCAGGGATGACCCGGGGAAGAAAAACCGCCGTATTTTCTGTTGTAGGTCTGTTCCTGCTTCTGGCGGCTGTGGGATATTGTTTCAGAGGTCATCAGGGAGGTGATGCACCCATACAGAAGAAATCCGCCGTGCCGCCCGGTACCTTGACCGGCGTCACATACAGCCACACCAGCGGCATGGTTGCCAGAGCGGATTTTGCCATCACGCTTTCGCCGGAGGCCATTCTGGAAACAAGCTATTATCCGGCCCTTGATCCGGATACGGCGGAGGACGAGAACTGGTATCACCCGTCCACCAAAGAGAATGTCCCCATCACCGCAGCTCAGTGGTCGGATGTGGAGCAGATCATTCTGGAGCTCTACCCGCTGATGGAGCCCATCCCGAAAAACCGGCGTGAGGTGAAGCTGCCACCGGGGATCGAAGTCATGGATGGCGGGGACTCCACCAGCCTGATCCTGACCTGGAGCACAGAAGACGGAACACGGAGCATCCGTTATAATCCGCCAAACGACCGCCGTATCCATACGCTGATCGCTCTGCTTGAGGAGCTGGCCGACCCCATTGAACGGGAGATCCCCCGCTATGCCCCGCCGGAGCTGAGCGGCTTCTATATGGGTCAGTCCGGGGCTCTCTTCTCCAAGGACTATTCCTTCCAATTCGACCGGGGTCCGTCTGTTGTGTACGGAGAGGACGCCCCATATATCCTCCGGGCCAGATTTACCCCGTCCGGTCGGAAGCAGGAGATCTGGAGTGACTGGGCCGTGTCAGATGAGGAGTGGGATGCCTTCACCGCGTTTGCGGAGGAGATCCGTCTGGAAGAACAGCCGGACGGCAGCTCGGAAAAGCCGGCCTGCACCCTCTATTACTCTGACGGCAAACAGCAGCAGAAGAAATTGGATCAGGAAACAGCGAAGCAGCTCCGGGCGTATTTTACAGAGCTGGCCCTGTGCCTGCTGGATGAACAGCCATAGTACGCAAATCGATCCATAAAAACAGAACATAGGAGGTACTACAAATGAAAGGTCAGAAGATTTTGAAAGTCACATCCATTCTCATGATCATCGGCGGCATCATCGCCGCCATCGCCGGCGTCATCGCCATTCTCGGCGTCAGCGCCCTGGCAGCCCTGTCGGGGAGCGCGGAGGGTACCGGCCTGCTCTATGCCAGCTCCATTCTTGTGACTGTGGCCTCTGTGATCCAGTTTATCGCGGGCATTAAGGGCATCGGGGCCTGCAGCGCACCCCAGAAGGCCGCTTCCTGCGTCAAATGGGGCATTATCATTGCGATCTTAGCGATCATCTCCATCATCATCGGCTTTGTAGGCGGAGGCCAGTTCAGCATCACCAGTCTGGTGCTCAACCTTCTGCTGCCGGGATTGTATGTCTACGGCGCCATGCAGATGAAGGGCACCGCGTAAGCGGCTTCAGAAAGGGGTGCAGATGATGGGGCTCTTTGGAAAACTATTTGATAAAAAGGAATGCTCGGTCTGCGGCGGCGAGATCGGGCTGCTGGGCAACCGCAAGCTGGAGGACGGCAATCTGTGCAAGGAATGTGCCGCCAAGCTCTCCCCCTGGTTCAGCGACCGCCGCCAGAGCACGGTGGCGGAGATTCAGGAGCAGCTGGCCTACCGGGAGACCAATCAAGCCAAGGTATCCTCTTTTCGCACCACCCGTACTCTGGGTGAGCGTACCAAGGTGCTGCTGGACGAGGATGCGGGTCTGTTTATGGTCACCTCCGCCAGAAATTGGGAGGAGGCCAATCCGGATGTGCTGTCCTTCTCCGATGTGACTGGCTGCAAGTTGGACATCGACGAGCGCAGGACGGAGATCGAATACAGGGATAAGGATGGAGAGCGGCAGAGCTTCAATCCCAAACGGTATGCCTATTCCTACGATTTCTACATCGTGATCAACGTCAACAATCCCTATTTCAGCGAGATCCGCTTCCAACTCAACAGCAGCTCAGTGGATAACGATGAGGAAACACTGCTGGATGGGCCCGACGCCATGCGCAGACCCCGCGGGGGTCTCCGGGCTAAAGCCGGCGGAATGGGCGGCGGCTCCCTGACCTCCAATGCGGAGGAGGTGCGCTCCAGCGTGGAATACCGGCAATATGAGGAAATGGGCTGTGAGATCCGGGATGCGCTGCTGCAGATCCGGCAGCAGGCGCGGGAGGAAGCGGCCGCGGCAGCAGCACCCAAGGCGGCGGTGACCTGTCCGTACTGCGGGGCGACCACCACACCGGATGCCAGCGGCTGCTGCGAGTTTTGCGGCGGCGCAATCAACGGATAAGAATACCTTGGAGCAATAGAAAACAACGAAAATGAAAGGAGCTTCACCATGAAGAAGTATGAAATTTTAGGAGAAAATCTGCCGGTCGTCGTATGTGAATTGTCCCCAGGCGAATCCATGATCACGGAGAGCGGCAGCATGAGCTGGATGAGCCCAAATATGAAAATGGAGACCACCACCGGAGGCGGTATGAAGAAGATGCTGGGGCGGCTGGTGTCCGGCGATTCCGCATTTCAGAACAAGTTCACTGCAGAGGGCGGGGACGGGATCATCGCCTTCGCTTCCAGCTTTCCCGGGGCCATCAAGGCTCTGAACATCAGTGCCGGCCGGTCCATGATCGTGCAGAAAAGCGCGTTTCTTGCCTCTGAGGAGGGTGTGGAACTGTCCATGCACTTCCAGAAAAAACTGGGCTCCGGCATCTTTGGCGGCGAGGGCTTCATCATGCAGAAACTGAGCGGAAACGGGATCGCCTTTATTGAGATCGACGGTCACGCGGCAGAGTATGACCTGAGCGCCGGACAGGAGCTTCTGGTCAGCACAGGGTACCTGGCGGCTATGGAGGAGAGCTGCACCATGGATGTGGTTGCGGTCAAGGGCGCAAAGAACATGCTCCTGGGCGGAGAGGGTATTTTCAATACCGTTGTCCGGGGACCCGGCAAGGTGATCCTGCAGACCATGCCCATCAGCAAGGTAGCCGAGCTGCTGACGCCGTTTTTCAGCAACAAAAAATAAGAAAGGACAGAGAGGAGAATGGCCATGAAAACCAAGTTCAAGCTGTCGTGCCTGTTCCTTGCGGCGCTGATGCTGTTCAGCCTCACTGCCTGCGGCAAGGACAACCCGGAGCCCAGCTCGACATCGGAAGGAACCGAGCAGACAAAGCCTCCTGTGGAGGCGGGAAGCGGAACAACGATCCATACAAATCTGTGGGATCTTACTTACGATGAGGCGGACGGCTGGGTCTATGAGGAGGACGACCTTCATGACGATGAAACATCCTCCAAGATCATCCTGGCGCTTCCCAAGGAAGGCGAGGATGGAAGCATCGTCGATGCGGAGATCCGCGTTTCTGTGGAAGATCCGTATACCTTCCGGGACTATCTCACCAGCTACGGCTTTGACGAGTACGAATATGCAGTCGATCAGGCCTATGATCTTACTCCCGTCGGCGGCATCGATTGCCTCAAAGCAGAAGGAAACTATTGGGGCTCCCCCTGCCTGCGGTATATGAACCGGGTGGAGGGCGCGGGAGCCACCGTATTTATGGAGATCATCGGCGAGTACGAGGATGAGCGTGTAGACAAGCTGCTCTCCGGCCTGACGATCCATCTGGAGGATACCGGAAACGAGGATGGCCCCTGGTACTGGGAGGGTGAGCCCTTTTCCGCCCAGCCCCGCAGCGTCATGGTGGGGACGCACACGCTCAGCAGCCAGTGGCTGCCTATTACAGACTGCATCATCACAAAGGAGACCTTCAATCACGCGGCTGCTGTCACAGGAGATCAGGCTTACCTTCTGGTGGACGGAGAATTGAAGCGCTTCGATTACGACGGCGCATCTCTGAACTTTGCGGAGGATATTGTGCTGGACGCGGAATATGAGGATATTTCCGCCGACACCACAGGGACCCTCTGGCTGGCGAATTTTATGGAGCCGCTGATCAGCTGGAAGGACGGCGCACAGACGGCGTCCTATGAGGGCCCGGATCACTTCACCATGCACCCATCCGGGACCTGGGGCGTCAGCTGGTTCTCCGGCCCGGAATGTGAAAAGATCACGCTCTCCGGCGGAGCCCTCAAGACGGAGCCCATGGTATTCCAGGAAGTGGACATCCTCAGTCACCTGCTGATCGACGACAGCCACATCTATGTCTGCGGGTCTGCCGTGGATGGCAGCGGTCACAAGGTGTTTGTCTATGACAGCAATGGCGCGCTGCAAATGACTTTGGCAGATTCCGACGGAAGCGGCCTGGGAAGCATTACCTTTATTACGCAGACCGCAAATGGCTATCTGGCCCTGGACGGAAATATGCGTGAGGTGGTGCTCTGGACCAAGGACGGCACCTATCTCGGCGAGGCGGATGACGGCGACCTGTTCGGCACGGACTATCCCTGGTTCTGCGGCGGCGCGAAGCTGGCTGACGGCAGCATCCTTGCCATTATGACCGAAGACAGAGCAGACGAGTCCGCAATGGAACTGGTGGCATTCAAACTCAGCGGCTTTTAAGGAGGATCTGACATGAAACGCACGAGGTTATTCTGCGTCCTGCTTGCGGCGGCGATGCTGCTCAGTCTGGCCGCCTGCGGCAAGGACGACCCGAAAGAGTCCAATTCGCTCCAGATCGGGGACTATGCGCTGCTCTACAAGGGGGCCAGCATCATGGAGGACTCAGATGGAAACGACGCGCTGGTCCTGACGCTGGATTTTACCAACAACAGCAAGGACAGCGGCTCCTATGTCTGGTCCATCTCTGAAACAGCGATACAGAACGGCGCAGAATTGGCTATCGCCACCGTCTTTGCGGACAGCGACTCCTACGACACGGTAATCGACAGTCAATTTACGGATGTCGCGCCGGGTGAAACCCTTGAACTCCGCACCGCCTTTGTGCTGGCGGATACCACCAGCAAGGTCGAGGTGACCTTTGAGGAGGCATTTGGCGACAAAACCGGTAAGATCACCGTCGATCCGTCCACACTCAGCCGGGAAGCGGCGGGAAGCGGTACAGGTCAGGATACTGGAACCGGAGATATACTGCTGGACTGGTGGAACGGCGACTGGTACGGCTGGTGGATCATGACCGGCTGCTCGGGCGACTACGAGGATCTGGAGGGCGCCTGGTGGGACATCTGCGGCGCCATTGACATCGGCGGGGACGGCACGGGCACTGTCACCCTCTGGGATGAGGACTACACGAAGTCGGAACCGATGGTTTCCGCATCGGTCAGCCTCAGTGATGATGGGACCAGCATATATGGCACCATGACATCCGAGGGCGGTGCCTTCACGGATATTGCGCTGGAGCACGGGGACTGGATCGTTGACCCGGGACTGGTGGACTATGGGGACATGATCCACATTGACGGTGATTACGAAAACGGCGGAGATGCGTTCCACTATGATATCTACCTGCGCCCGTGGGGGACCTATTGGGTGGATGTGGACGAGGAGGATCTGCCCAATCTCTATGACAGCTGGTATCTGCCTCTGATCGATGCGGAGGAGCCTATGCCGGACAGCATCGGATGACACCAGAATGGGGATCGTTCCCGCCCCATTTGGGGCGGAGCGATCCCCGTTTGCGCAATGGTATGGAGCAGTGACGTTTGAAAGGAGCAGTTATGAAAAGGACATCAAAACGAGTGATCGCATTTTTTCTAATACTGGTTCTGGTGCTGTCTCTCTGTGCCTGCGCGCAAAAACAGCAAGCGGGAACAGACGAACCAAATCGAAGCGCCGATGGTGAGACGCTGTCTGGTATGCCCGATCAAAAACTGCCGGAAAAGCTGCGCCCGGGGGCCGGGGGATCGGATATGCAGCCGACACCGACCGGATTCTCCGCGGAAGCGGAACAATCTCTTGTTTGGCTGCGGGAGAGAATGGCTTTTCCGCAGACCATGTTCGGCGCGGCTTATCTGGGCTATGTGGAAAAAGCCGGCGATTGGCTGTCAGCGGCGGACCAGGCCATGCTGGAGGAATATCCCTTCCTTGCGGAGATCGACGAAACCCGCATCATCGGCAGTTCAGGCCATCTGTACGGTATCGTGCCGCTGGATGAAAATGCGACGGTTGCCATCAATCGTGTGCGATGGAATGAGAACACCGATACCTATGAGAACACCGAGGTCTGCTATCGGTCGGAAAACGGGGAACCGGTGCTGCTCTTTGCAAATCTTGACGGCGTTGCATACGAGACCGACACGCAGGTCTGGATCACTGACAACCGCGGGAACTCCTGCGAATGGTGGCCGTCCCTTGACGCGCTGAGCTGCCTTGTGCCCTGTGTATCGGACGATGGAGACTACCTCACCTTCGACTTTACGGAATACGGATGGCAGGGCGTTCCTTCCGAGCTTGCACCATGGCTGGCAGACGGCTGGAGCGGCGTCTATGCCTCCGGGCTTGGCGGCAGCTGGACAACGCAGGCAGCGGCATGGGATACGGACCGTATCGCAAATTACTACCTGTGGTTCTTTCCCGAGGATGAGATGGGAGGAACGGTCGAACTGTATTGGGAATACGAGGGTGCCGATCCTTCTAAAACGACGTGGGAAGAGGTGTGGAGCGGTTTCTGGACGACCACATCCGTCATGGATGGGCCCAGTTATGTGACCGTCAGCCTGTCCCTTGTTGGCGGTGATAACTATGGCGTCACAGACGGCCCGTATTATATCTCGGAGACCTATCCGATTTTGATGAGTCCCAGCGGCGAGGAGATGGTGATCGGCGCTGGGGAGAACGAAGTCAGCCTGCCGTTTATGCCGAAGTACGACGCGCAGTTGTGCGTCCTGACGCTGGACAGCTTGCTCACCGACTCGCTCGGCTGATCTTCTGCGGATTACGGCCTGTTTCGGTATAGACCGTTACAGCGCCGGCATGGGAAGGAGGAATTTCAGATGCCAACACAGGTAACAAATTATCAATGCCCCAGCTGCACGGGACCGCTGCATTTCTCCGGTGCGTCCGGCCGGTTGGAGTGCGAATACTGCGGCGCCAGTTATGATGTGGCGGAGATCGAGGCGCTCTACGCAGAGAAAGAAAAAAAGGCGGCAGAAGCCCAGCAGGCGACGGAGGAAGGCGGCGCCGGGCAGGGCGCGCCGGCCGCGGATGGAGGCGCATGGGACACCTCTGACTTTTGCGAGGATTGGGGGGCTGAGGGCGACGGTATGCGGGCCTACGGCTGCCCCAGCTGCGGCGCGGAGCTCATCTGCGAGGAGAGCACGGCGGCGACCTCCTGCCCCTATTGCGGGAACCCCACCGTGGTGCCGGGCCAGTTCTCCGGGGCACTGCGGCCGGATTTCATCGTTCCGTTCAAGCTGAGCAAGGAGGATGCGGTAAAGGCCCTCAAGTCCCACTACAAAGGGAAGTTTTTCCTACCGAAAAGCTTTACCGGTGAAAATCATGTGCAGGAGATCCGGGGGATCTATGTTCCCTTCTGGATGTTCGACGGCGAGGCGGAGGGCGACGCCCATTATGAGGCTGCCCGCTCCCGTACATACCGCTCCGGCGACTACGAGATCACGGAGACGAAACACTACGATGTCTACCGGGCCGGAGCCGTCACCTTTGAGAAGGTGCCGGTGGACGCCTCCAGCAAGATGCCGGACGGCCACATGGACTCCATTGAACCCTATGACTACAAGGAGCTGAAGCCGTTTTCCACTGCGTATCTCCCCGGCTTCCTGGCCGATAAGTTCGATGTGACGGTGGAACAGAGCCGGCAGCGGGCGGATCAGCGCTGTGAGGGGACCCTTGCCTCCGCGCTGCGCGGCACAGTGAAGCGTTATGACCTCTGCGTTCTCAGAGACAGCAGCGTTCACCTGCGCAGGGGCAAGGTGCATTACGCCCTGATGCCCGTCTGGATGCTGAATACCAAGTGGCATGGGAAGGACTTCCTCTTTGCCATGAATGGACAGACCGGAAAGCTGGTGGGCGACCTGCCGGTCAGCTGGGGGAAGTTCTGGGGGCTGTTTGCCGCCATCGCCGTCCCCCTGTCTGTGATCAGTTCGGCGCTGGTCCTATTGCCGTGAGAAAGGAGGCGGACCGGATATGAAGAAAGCATATACTGCTCTCGCGCTGGCGTTCCTGTTGGCGCTGTCCCTCTGCACTCCCGCAATGGCGGCAATGGAGTACGGCGTAATCTATGACGAAACGGAATCCTTGGGATCGCAGGAACTGACCATGCAGGGAGAACAGACCCTCCCCCAGCTCTCCCAGGCGCTGGGCCTTGATCTGCGGGTGGATGTATTGACCCAAAACAGCTATGACGGACTTGGCGCCGCCGCCGCGGGGATCTATGAGGAATATGATTACGGCTATGGCGAGCACAAGGAGGGCGTTACGCTGACCATTCTGCTGGAACCGCAAGATGGGGATACCTACAGGATGGTTGACGAAAATGACTGGTGCGTCTACGCCAGACTGAGCGATGAGCGGGGCAACGGCCAGGAATTGTCCGGCGCCGTCTACGATGCGGTACAGCCCTATATGGCGGCGCGGGCGTGGAACGGCGAGGACATGACCATGAGCGCCGTGGCGCTGACCCAGGCAGTGGACGCCATGGCGGAAACGGCGGAGGATTACATCCTCACAAATTGCCCGCCGGCCGGCTCCGGCGAGGATGTCGGCGTGGAAAAACCGGTGCAGGGCAGCGTCACGATGCAGTATGTATTTGATGCTGCAGACCTTCTTCCCTATGAGAAGTGGGAAAAGCTGGAGGCTCGGGCCAAAGCTATTTCCCAAAAGCAGGATTGCGGCGTTTATTTTGCTCTTGTAGATGATTACACGGAATTCGGAAACGGCAGTATCTATGAGGTCACCTATCAGCTCTATCACGGCAGTGAGCTCGGTATGGGCAGCGGGCGGGACGGCATCATCGTGCTCCTGAGCATGGCCGAGCGGAACTATGCCATGTTCGTCTACGGCGAGTACGCCGAGTATGCCTTTGATGAATATGGGAAGGAGAAGCTGGAGGAGCAATTCCTGGGTGATTTTGGGGAAGACGACTGGTATGGCGGCATTTCCAATTACTTGGACGCCTGTGAGGAATATCTGACGAAGGCCGACGCCGGCAAGCCGGTGCGCCGTCCTTACTGGATCTGGTTCGTCATTTCAGCAGGATGCTCCTGTCTGGCCGCGGGGACGGTTTGCCTGTGGCTGCTGCGTAAGATGAAGTCTGTCCATCAAAAGGCGGAAGCCGATGCGTACCTCACCGCTGGCGGCTTACACCTGACAAAGCAGTACGACCGGTACACCCATACCACCGAAACACGCACCAAGATCCAGAAAGAGAGCTCGGGCGGCAGCGGCGGCAGCACCTACAGCGAAAGCGGGGGCGGCGGCAGCGGCCGCAGCGGGAAATTCTGAGAAGGAGGCCGGATGATGAAGAATTTGCTCCGGCGCCGCTTTCTCCCGGCGATTTTGTGCATGGCGCTGGCCCTTGGCCTGTCCGCCTGCGGAGGAAAAGACACACCGCCCGTTGAAACGGAAACGGACGGTGCGATGGGCACCCTTTCCGGCAGTAAGGGAGAAAAAGATTCCGGGGTGGGTGTGTTCTCCGGCAGCGGGGAAGAAACAGCGGAGGCGGAATTGGCGGAGGAGTCCCTGAACCTGTTGTATGACGCCATGGCATACGATGACCAGTACGCCGGCGCGGTCGCCTATCTGGAATACAGGAAGCAGGGGGACTCCACCCCGCTGTCGGACTGGCTGGTGGAGAATTGTGCCGGATTGGTGGAGGCCATGCCGTTTCTACTAAATATACCGGCCGAACATATCCTTGGCCCGGGCTATGGTGATTTATTCTGCATCGTTCCCCGGGATAAGAATACCAGCCTTGCCGTGAACCATGTCACCTGGGAATCTCTCGGTAACGGCGTTTGGCCTGTACCGGGTGAGGTGCTCTACCGGGAGGAGTGTGCTCAGTCTGTACTGATATTTGTAAATTATGAGCAATGGCGGGATGAACCGGACACGGAGATCGTCCTTGTGACAAACGATGGCGTGGAGGTGAAGTGGCTTCCGCTGACCGATGAATACGGCATTTCCATCGTGCCCACCGGGGAGAACTACCTTCCCATGCTGATGGATTTCGGCATCTGGGGCTATGTGACCGGGTTGGACTACCCCAAGGACTGGGAGCCGTCCGGGGACGACTGGTGGCTGCCGCCCACAGACTGGGGGCTGGCTTACACAAACTGGACCTGCGAGCAGTGGTACATGGAGTTCGGCTGGGGCGACAGCGACCCGGACTATTCCGGACGCATCGATCTCTACCATCAGCCGGAGGATGGGCAGGAGTATGCGTACTCGTATTCCGGCATCTGGCGTATGGAGGGCGACTGCCTGCATCTGGACCTCTCGGACGGCGCGGGCACCCGCATGAGCGGCAGCTTCCAGGTGCTGATCGACCCCTCCGGCGAATCTCTCCATATCCAGCAGGATCGTGAAACCGGTGTGTGTCCGCCCTTTTTTGGCGAGGGCATGACCTGTATGGAACTGATACGCGCCTATGGCTGAGAGAACATCAGGCGCACGAGTGTGGGACAGGCGTGAAAGGAGTATTTGTATGAGTATTTTTGACAGGCTAAAGCAGTCCGCCGTGGATGCCGCGGCGACGGCAGCCACAGCCATTGGAAACAAGCGGGAAACCTTTACCTTTGCGGCCCTCCCTGAGAGCCTTGCCCAGCTGCAGGCTCTCCCGGAGGCGGCCCTTGACACCCCCTTTCAGGCGGCGGCGCTGACCGTGCTGGCCCTGTGCGCCTATGCCGCTGACCGGCAGATCGGCACGGATATGCTGAATTGGCTGCGGGGGCCCCGTCCTTTGAGCGGACAGGAGATCTCCTTCTTAAACGACCGCTTCCGTGACGGAAAGACCTACCTTCCCTTCACCTACTTTGCCGGCTCTACCCCCGACAACAATTACACACCCAACCAGCCCTATACCATCCGGGTGGAAAGCAACCATGTTTCCGGTGAGGAGCAGGGCTATATGAAACTGTTTATCCCCTGCGGCGGCGCGGACAGCCCTCGCCCCATCAAACTCCGACAGCGGGGCAGCGATGGGAAATGGTTCCTCTGGGAGCAATACCTGCTCACCGGTGTCCGTACCCCCAAGTCCGCCGACCCCTGGGCGTGAGTCAGGCGGCGCGGCTGTGGAGGCTCGGCTCATGGAAGCCGGAGCAGGCGGGAGCGATCAGAAAACCATCTGTATTTATCGGATTGGATAGAGGGTGCCGATCATGAAAACAGTGCTGTTTATATCATCCAATAAGGTGCTGGGACAGGGGTTGTCAGCGGCCATCCAGGCAAAGCCGGAGCTTGACTTCCTGTGGGCGGCCCAGCTCCATTATCCGCAGGCTGTGGTCGGCGTTGATATCTTTCATGCGGATGTGGTGATATTGGATATTGTGGATCAGGCGGATATGGATCAGGCGGTCGGGATCTGCCAACCTCTTCGGCAGGTTGAACAGGACCTCAAGATCCTGCTTCTGGTCAGGCCGGAACAGTCCGCCGTATGCAGCCGTGTCATAGATGCAAAAAATGCCGGACTGATCGATGATTTCGTCTTCTATGATAGTTCTCTGGCATATCTGCTGGCGAAATTGGCGGCGTTTTCATAGAATGATTGGGTATCAATGAAGAAAAACCAACTGCAATTATCTAACTTGTAACTACGAATAAATGGGTGATTGCTATGCGGCATGAGTCAAAATGGATCTGCTGTCCTCAGTGCGTGTGTTCATTCTGTGATTGGCGCCATTCATGACGAATTCAATACCCTTTGCTATCGCACAAAACTTTCCAATAATCAATTTATCTCCAAGAAATTCATAATGGTGCGTGACGTGATCTTCAAATTTTTCCGCACCATTTATATCGTCGTAATAACTGTATTCACCCACGATAATATTCGGCCTGGTAATTACATTCTTAATATATACCACTTGCTTGATTGCTTCGTTCGGGTATACAGCGTTGGGATTCGGTCCCATATGATTCCCCCTCCAAATTCAGATTTTTGTTTTAATGATACACCGGGCAAGCTTTAGTCAAGGGCAAACAGCGCCGCATGGATCTCAAACCGTTGTAGTTACCACGGCTAATAAAGGACTCAACAAGGATGTCGAATTTATTGCTAAGCGACCGTACGACGCCTTGATGACTATACTTTATTCAAATTGGATATCGTTCTCATTGCACCATCGTTCGGCAAGCTCCCGGTAGGCGTTTGCCTGATAGTCGTACCACAACTGTTCCACGCCTTGAAAGCGGATCGTTTGCTTGAAACGCCGGAACGCACCCTTGCCGCGTATTGCCCCAGCCAGCTCGCTTTTGATCCTGCCCGCTGGGAGGTCGTCCACAAAGGAGTCCATGATGCTGTATTCGTGGATTTCATATTTTGTCGGGAATCGGAGAAACCGCTCCGGTTCCTTCTCGATCAGTTCGACAAGATCCTCATCTGTCTCACCGGTAATCCATACATCAGGCAGATAAACCGTTTCGTTGGTTTTCGTATCATAGAGCATCGTGTAGGCATCGCTGGCCTGTTCGATTGCGTCTATGACCGTTTGCAGCTTGATCTTCATGCGCATCACCGTCCGCAGCACTTTTTGTATTTCTTCCCGCTTCCGCAGGGGCAGGGATCGTTCCGGCCAACCTTTTTCGGTTTTGTTCCGTTCTGAATTTCTGCGATTTCTTTCAGGAAATTCATCCGCAGCTCTTCGCTGGGCATCTCCATTGCCAGAATCCCTTGCCGAAGCTCGTCTGGATTCATGGTTCCGTCCGCAATGGCCTGACGGATGTTCGGGCCAAAGGAAATAGACTTGGGAATGCGTTCTTCCGGGGGATACATTGCGGTCAATTCGTCGGGCGTATGACCACGGTTATATTGCATCCGCACATGGTTGTGAAACGGCGTATACACCTCTGCAAAATCGCCTATATCCACTTTGCGGCGAAACTTCACACCGATCTCATCCAACCGGTTCATCACATCCTCAAATCCGGCGTTCATGCAATGGAGACCATAATAGATGTCGATGAACACCGCTTCCAGCTTGTCCTCCGGCACAGTGGTTTTAGTCAGGAGGAAGTTTCGGAATGCCTCTGCTTCCGGGGTATTCTCCCAGTGGAAGGGATTGTCGTAAGCAAGGAACTCCTTCTTGTCCGGCACATAGTAGGGCTTTCCCTGATGGCCTCGTAAGATCTCATGATATGGTTCAAGGTCCTCGCCGATTAGCTGCACATCTATGACCTCGTACTCCATCAACTCGGTTTCAGGACCGTCGTAATAGAGTTCAGATTTACCGAGGATGTAGTAGTCCTCGCACTCATGCCTTGCGATTTCGGCAAAGGCAAGAAATTCTTCCTTCGTCACCAGCGATTTGTTCTGCGATGTGATGATCCCATAGAGCTTGCTGAGCGGGATAATGCCGTACAGATTGGCGGCGGCATTCAAATACTTTCGCAGAAGCCGCGAGGCGGTATCCTTCAACGGGATCTCCCGATAGAGCGCATTTAATTTTCTGCGCCCGTATTCCTCTGGGATCGGGATATAATACGGTTCCTCTCTGCTCATTCCGCTTCCTCCACAATGCCAAAATCAATCAGAATATTTTTATCTCCGTAGGTGGGATAGACGATGCCGGTCATCTCATACGCATATCGCTTGACCTTCCGGAAATCCTTTGTCCGCTCCGGGGAAAATGCTGCGGTTTCATACTTTTCGTATTCCGGCAGACCGGCAAGGTCATCCGCAGCCGCCTTGATCAGTGCATCTGTAACATCATAGATATCTTTCCCGTACTCTACGGCCAACAGCTCGTGTTTCTTTACATCCTGATCCAGATTCCCGAAGGAACGATACAGCAAGTATTTCATCGTAATTTTTTCTCCTTTTCCATGATGTCATCTTGTTCGATGCTTCGATTCTCTCAGGAGCCTTTGCGCTGATCCATCCTACAAATTTATCACAGTTCATTTCAAGAAACTGCTTCGGTGCTCCTGTTCGCGGAATCGGTGTCCCTGCATATTCAGCTCCGAAACCTTGAGCGCCACCAAGTTTATATCTGAACACATGATGCGCGCAATCTGGCCGACATCATAGCCGCCGTATATGTATTCCAGAATCTCATCGTCAGGAAGAGCGATCTGTGCGGCAAACATATTTGCCTCGTATTCCATCCGCTGATTCCGCATGTCAAAAATATTGAATTCCTGCAAGCCGCCAACCTGGATCGCCTCTCCGCGGTGGAGACAGTCATGCCCGATCTCATGGAGCAGAACAATATCGTGCATCACTGGGTCGAGGTGTTTGTTGATGAAAATATAACGGTTGCGTTCAATAACCATGTACGCGCCTTTTTGTCGGGAGAAATCACGAGGCATAACGATCAGCCCCAACTCCCGTGCAATTCGGTCGGCATTTCTTGTGCCGCATTGACGCAAAACACGATTGGCTTTTTGAATGGTCTCCTCAGCTCGAATCAGCATAGCGGTATCACCCCTTTCGGGCAGAATGGTATAATTTCACATTTTCAGTATAACGGATGCGAAGTCCAATATAAGGGACTTAGTTCTCTTCATTCTGCTTTCGATACTTTTTCGGGGTGTACTTTTTGTTGCGCTTTTTCGCATCAATGTAGGCTTCCTGAATCGCGAGCATCAGCTCATCCATGTCTTCTTCGGCCATCTCACCGCCAGAAAAGGCGCCCCGTATCTCTTTCAACAGTCGCTCGGCGCCCTTCTTACCACGATAGCCATATTCCTGCCCCGCCATCGCAATGAAGTCATCGCCCTCGTTGTGCAGATAGTCTGCATCAC
Source organism: Flavonifractor sp. An306 (assembly GCF_002159455.1). Taxonomy (GTDB): domain Bacteria; phylum Bacillota; class Clostridia; order Oscillospirales; family Oscillospiraceae; genus Flavonifractor. The sequence goes on along the minus strand of NZ_NFIQ01000063.1, from coordinate 6,258 downwards.
ACCCGAGAATCTGGGCGAGAACGCTATACACCTCACGGTTCTGGGGGTATGTGGTGCCTTTTTCATAGTTGGTGATCGTCCTGAGACCTACTCCCGCCAGCTTTGCAAGTTCCGCCTGAGTAAGCCCCTTTTCCTTGCGCATTGCGCAGAGCTTTTCTCCGAACCTCATAGCATATCCTCCTGCCTGTAAATATGTTAATATGCAATTCGTTTGCGCTATATGCACAAAACCGCTTGACACAAGCAAACAGTTTTCGTATAATGAGATTACGCAATCGCTTTGCGCATTTATTGTATATCGGTTTGCGTGTCCCGTCAAGGGGCGTGGCCTTCATTTGTTCTGGAACTTCCAAGAGATGCCAGGCAATGAAAGCTTTGTCTGTGTTTTCCGTGATAGCAAGCAAGGAGTGAGGAAAATGAGTGTACCGTGCAGGAAAGCTTATGTCTCAGTCAATCTGGATGTAGATCAGGAGGGTGTGTTCTATCCCCGCTTCATCCGATGGGAAAACGGCTTGATTTTTCAGATCGACCAAATCTTGTATAAGTGCCGCGCCGCTTCTAAAAAGGTGGGGGGCGGCGGTATCCGTTACACGGTGCAGATCCGTGGCAGAGAGTCCTATCTGTTTCAGGAGGGCAGCAAGTGGTTTGTTGAAGCAAAGGAGATCTGACGATGATTTTGTCCCAGAAGAACATCGAAGAAATTGCCGCAGCCGTGACCAAGGATTTCAACGTGTTCTACTTCGGCTGCGACTCCGAAGAATCCCGGCGTATGGCACGGGGAACCCCGATTGACCAGTTCGCCAGGGAATATCTTGGAATGGCTGTGTCGTTTGCCCGACTTTCCTCAGACGGAAGCATATGCGGCCTGACCGCCTATGCGGACACCGAGTACATCACAGAAGAAATGGGCGTAAAACGAGCAATCCCGCTCAGGAAAAATCAGATTCTGTTGGATGTGAGCTTTATTCAGCCCGGACAAGTCCATAAACTCTGCGGCAAGAGGCGCTTTACTCTCGCCCATGAATGCGCCCATCAGATTTTATTCCAGATGGAAAGCGACGCTGTGCGGTCGGCCTGTACCAAGAAATACTCGGCGTGGACAGCGTATTCGCTCCGGGACTTGAAGACCCGCGAGGACTGGAATGAATGGCAGGCAAATGTCCTTGGGGCGGCAATTCTGATGCCGCAAAAAGAGATCGATCTGGCCATGTGGTACTTTGCCGCCGGCAGGAAATTCATCAACTACGAGGGGGTGTTTGCATACCGCGACAAGGTATCCTTGATGATGTTGTGCAAGCAGCTCGCCGTATCCAAGTCGGCTGCGGTGATCCGGTTACGGCAGCTCGGCTATATCGAGGATCGTCCGTACCGGGAATATATTGATCCGTTGGAGGTGTGGCCGTGAAAAAGAATATCCGCATCTCAGAACCGTCTGAGGAAATGATGGAAAAAATCCGAAAAGCGCGCCATGCCATTGCAAACCAGAAAACAAGGATGGTGAAATGCCCCTTCTGTGGGCACAATTCAATCGCCGTATTTGAAGACACCAGAGGTCATGTTCAGGCCAAGTGCAAGCTGTGTGGCCGCGAAACGGTCTTTGATGTTCTGAGTATGAGACGGTTTTTCCTCCACCTCAACCGGAGGTAGAGATCAACAAATAAATATTTTGATAGCTGTGCTGTGGAGCCGCTGATTGGTGAGTCTTCCTAATGCCGCATGATCAGATGTTTCCGAAATGGAAACACCTGATTTATCGGTATGGGACGACAAGCTCACCGTCATGCGGCTCTTTTTTAGTCTCGTCCTTCCGCTGCTCTCCGCCAGCGGAAAGGACGAGCTATGAAAATCCCGAAAACCCCGAAAGAATTTGACTACGATCTCTGGACTACGGAGGACGGAAAGTGCATGGTGCGGATCAAGGCCACCGGAGAAGCGGTAGAGGTTGATCGCACGGTGATGCAAGTGCTTCGTTCGGAGGAAAAGCGGCTCCGGCGGGCCTTATCCTCAGAGAGTGAGCCGTGTGGAACGGGAAAGACTGCGCCTACACCCCTCTCTCTGGATGCACTTCCAGAAGATGTGGCGGATTCCTGCTGGTTGGCAGACGCCCGTGACTACACGGAGGAGATCACCACGAAACTTCTGGAGAGGAAACTGCGGGAAAGTCTGACCTCCACCCAATATGGCATTTATCAGGCATGCATTCTGAATGGGGTCAGCTACAAGGCATATGCGGATCAAATGGGGGTCAGTTACCAGAGTGTCCAGAATGCGATTCGCCTCATTCAGAAAAAAGCAAAAAATATTTTCGGGTGATAGTTGTGGTTCTCCTGGAAAATGTCCGTTGTAAAGTGAAGGGGTCCTTTGGGCACCTTCGTTGAACCTTTTCAACCGAATATCCGGCAGCTAAATAACATCAGCGGTTGAGCGAGCGATACGGACGGTGCGCGATGACCACCTGTAGGAGAGGAAAGGGCGAAAGCCTTCTTCCGCTTCTATCAATGACGGCCAATAAGGTGCCCAGCGGGTCCACCGATCCAAAAGCAGGCGTGGCAGCCTGTTTCGCCAAGACCTCATCCGCCTACAATGGTACCCCTGCCCAGCCACAGTCTCAAGCAATGGGGGCAGCTCGGAGAGATCCTCGGAGGGGTTCGATTCCCGGAGTGCGGCGCCCGCCGCAGTTTAGCTGACCGCCCTGGCCTGGGGAAGTAGTGTCGAATACAGGCAAGGCTAAGACAAAAAAGTCTTGATATCAGAAGCAATGGGGGTCACCCACCATGTAACGAAGCAAGCAAATGCTTTCGCAACCAAACTGGGTGACCCCTATTTTTGTGGTATCAATGCATATTCATTTTAGGAGGGATCACACCATGATTACTGTGTCACAAACCAAGAGTGCAAACTACCTGCTTATTGTGGCCGTACTGAAGTCAATGCGGGAAGATGGTGTGATTACGCTGGCCGAATATGAGCGGGCAAAACGCTACTACCAGAAGCTCACCGGCTCCGATCTCGTCATCGCAGATTAAATGTTCAGAAGGAACCGTCTAAATTGATGTATTTTGGGCATCAGGTCTTGTCGCTTGTGTAGAAATTTACTTCTCTGCGTTCTTTCAATAGACTTTGCCTTGCCGTTGACTATAATGTTGCTTGAACCGGAAAAGTGGATGGTACCAAAATGTAGTACAATCCAAAATTCAGCCAGAAAGGAGGGCTGTTGATGCCGCAGGTCAAACTCATCTCGCCCATCACCAGGCAGGAAATCCGCAAAATCCGAGTTGCCGCCTATTGCCGGGTATCTTCCAATTCAGCGGATCAGCAGAACTCCTACGCCAACCAGATTCGGGTATATACCAGCCTCATTCAGAGAAAAAAAGAGTGGGAGCTGGTGGAGATATTCGCTGACGAAGGGCTCTCTGGCATGAACGCACAGAACCGCACCGAATTCCAGCGAATGATCAAGATGTGCGAACAGCACCAAATCGACCTGATCGTCACCAAATCCGTCTCCCGTTTCTCCCGAAACGCCAAGGAGTCTCTGGAATATGTCCGGAAGCTGAAATTGCTCGGCGTGGGGGTGCAGTTTGAGAAAGAGGGAATCTACACCCTGGCCCTCGGAGATGAGATGCTGCTCAATACCTTCTCTGCCATCGCACAGGAGGAGTCTAAGGCAATTTCCCAGAACCAGCGGCTTTCCATCGTGAAGCGGATGCAGTCTGGGGAATATGTGGACAGCAACGCTCCTTACGGCTTCCGGCTGGTGGATAAGGCGCTGGTGGTCTATGAACCGGAGGCGGCCATCGTCCGCATGATGTTCGAAAACTACCTGAGCGGCCAGTCTACATCGGAGATCGCCCGGGATCTCAACAGCCGCGGCATCAAAACCAAAACCGGGAAATCCACCTGGCGCTCCACCAAGGTGGCATACATACTTGGAAATGAGCGGTATTGCGGCGATTGCAAATATCAGAAAACCTACCGCGACACCACAGTCCCCTTCAAACAGTTCCGAAATCGAGGTCAGGAGGATATGTTCTACGCCTCCATGACCCACGCTCCTCTTATTGACCGAGATACCTTTGACAAGGTCCAGCTCCTCTTGAAAAAGCGTCAGGATGTCTTTGGAAAATCTACAACGCAAAATATCTACCCTCTTACGAGCCGCATTCAGTGTTCTGAGTGCGGCTCGTATTTTCGCAGGAGGCAGGTTTCCGGGACAGTAAAGTGGGGATGCTCCAAACACATTCAGGATCGTACCCAGTGCGGCTCAAACTACTACAGCGAGGAGAGGATCTACGATGCCTTCATCGCCATGGTCAATAAGCTTCGGTTCTCTGAATACGACATCCTGGGTCAGACTCTACTCCGTCTGGAATCCGCCGAGCTGAAGCGAAAGCAGAAAAACACGGCCGCAAGGGAGATCAGCCGGAACATTGCAGATCTGAACGCCAAGTTGGTGATGGTGGAGCAGCTCCATGCAAAGGGATACCTCAAAGATGAGGTCCATAAAGCTCAGGTGCGGGAGATTAACGACCAACTGCGCCGGCTACGGGACGGCAGGCAATCCAATCTTCCGATTGTTTAACTGAGGAGAGGATTTTGAGCGCAGGACAACAAGCCTCTCCGGTGTCGAAGAAGTTTGTTGAAATTCATTGCGGAGATTTTAGCCCCAAAAAAGAATTTACTCGGGATAAATCCTCTCACGGGCATCTTGTCTACTTGGTACCGGTTACGCAGTATGGACGGAACCGATTCTATTCCGTTCCGAATTCTATGCCAATTTTGAAAATCAGGTGCATGCATCTGTTGCTGCTGCCTTGCGCGCTCCACAGCCGAGCGGGAAAGTGACATTTGACAGGTCGCCCGTCGCTGCTTTGCTTGGCATTCTTCGCGGTGATCACATCCCATGCAATGTTCAGATTTAAAGTAGGCCCTGATTCGGGACGTTCTTTCTGTGTAGGAGCAGCGTATTGGCGCATATCCGGCTGGACATTGCTGCACACTCTTTCCGTTATCACTTAGCAGAAAACCGCCGTAAATATCCGGTACAGCTACACCCTTTAATGCTGTATTGATGAGCTCAATATTTTTCTCTGCTGCAAGTTCTCTGCACTCCTGCCCCACATAGCCGCCATCCGCAACAATCCGCACGGTCTCCTTTTGTTCTTCTGTGCGCGTAAGATGGTCGCGAAGAAAGCGCGGGTCGGAAAATATGTTTTTCTCATATTGATAATCCGTAATCACGGAACCGCTGCTGTCCACACTCTCCACCACATTCGCAGCATACCCAATATGGTCTTTCCCTGCCTTTGCACAGTATGTCGCATCCGGGTCAGTAGGATTTTGCAGGGAAGTTGTTGACGGGGATTCCTCTCCCTTCTTGCGAAGCCGTCTTCCGCCGCTTCCGGCAATGGTCTGCTCGTCCAGGCATCGGACAAGCAGACGATACTCCTCTGTTTCCTGATATTGTGCCGCACTCCGCAGCAGAAGCTGGTCCGCATCTTTCAGAATGGTCTCTATTCGCTCATTCATATCTGTGTTCCGGCAATGATACACGATGAAATTGCGGTCACCTGGCTGGCAGTAATGTTCCAGCCCTGTCAGTTTACCGATGTCTTCCTTCTTTTCGATACGCTTGGCAAGTCTTGCAACACAGGAATAGAGCAGCTCGATCCGGCTTAATTTTCGGATATTTGCCTCGATCATCAGCGAATCCATACGTTTGATGTGAGAATTGATCCCCATCAGTTTTGCGATTTTGCGGTTCAGATCGCAGACGCACTCATGGAACAAATCTACGCCGGTAGTTTTTTCGTATTCATAGCAGCGTTTCCGAAAACGGGACAAGGATTTGTCGCTCAACGGCTGCTCCTCGTAGCTGGTGGTGTGGAGAGCATACTGATAATGGATGTCCAGCATCAGATTCTCAACAATCTCGTCATCGGACAAAGCAAACAGTTCTTTTATAATGAGCGCACCCACAATAATATTGACTGGGGTATTGGGTCGTGAAGCATTTTGAGAATACAAAACTCGGAAACGTTCTTCGTCAATGGCGGGAAAAATCTCATCAGAAAACACTTTTGCCCATGACTTTTCCAAAAAGCTCCGCTCCCGTCTCGTGAGCCGGAGACTGCGGTCGAATATGGACAACTGCTGGCTTCCGTTGGCCCTGTATGACATCTTCCGCCACCACCCTGTTTTTATCTACATTATATCAAACCTGAAGTATTGTGTCACACCCCTTTTGACCTTAATGTC
>NZ_NFIQ01000062.1 GCF_002159455.1 Flavonifractor sp. An306 | reverse complement strand
GGACCGGGGGCTCCGCCGCCGGGCGGGTGGCCGGCCGCCGGGGAGCCAGCAGCCGGGCGGTGGCGTCCATGATTACGTCGCTGGCCAGGGGGTCCGGCTTGCGAAAATCGCCAAAGGTAGGCTCGGGAGCGGCGGGACGGGCGGGCGCGGTGGCGGTGAGGGCCTGCTCCAGGGTCTTGCTGTTGCGTCGGCCCCGATTCCGCTTCTTTTTGAGGGGCGGAGCATCCCCCTCGGAGAGCGGAGGGGGGCATCCGGGGGGAACTGGTTCCCGCCCGGAAGGCGCGGCTTTGGAGCGAAGCGACTGACTTTCCGCAGAAAGTCTCCGCGCCTTACGCTCCTTGGCGGCGGCACGGGCCTCCGCGTCCTCCGGATTCACCGTCCGGCCCTTCTTGTCCTTGGGGGCGGGCTCCAGCACCTGCATGGGCCAGGGGTGGTCCTCCACCACCGGGATGGCCTTCCCCAGCAGCTTCTGGATGGCCTTCAGCTCGTCCTGCTCGTTGATGTCGCAGAAGGACACGGCGGTGCCCCCCCGGCCCGCCCGGCCGGTGCGGCCGATGCGGTGGACGTAGGTTTCGGGCACGTCGGGCAGATTGTAGTTGAACACATGGGAGAGCTCCTCAATGTCCAGGCCACGGGCGGCGATATCGGTGGCCACCAGCACCTTCACCGCCCCGCTCTTGAAGTCGGCCAGGGCCTGCTGCCGGGCGGTCTGGCTCTTGTTGCCGTGGATGGCGGCGGCGGAGATACCCGCCTTGGTCAGGTCCCCGGCCACCTTGTTGGCCCCGTGCTTGGTGCGGGTAAACACCAGGGCGTTTTTCACCCCGGCCTCTCCCACCAGCTGGGCCAGCAGCTTGGTCTTGTTCCCCCGGTCCACGTAGTAGAGCTTCTGGTCGATGACCTCCACCGGGGAGGAGACCGGGTCCACCGCCACCTTCACCGGGTTCACCAGCAGGGAGTCCACCAGGCTGCGCACCTCCGGGGGCATAGTGGCGGAGAAGAAGAGGGTCTGTTTTTTCTTGGGCAGCCAGCCCAGGATCCGGCGCACGTCGTGGATAAATCCCATGTCCAGCATCCGGTCGGCCTCGTCCAGCACGAAGATCTCCAGCCGGGACAGGTCCACAAACTTCTGGTTGTACAGATCCCCCAGCCGGCCGGGGGTGGCCACCAGCACGTCCACCCCCTTTTTCAGCTGCTCCACCTGGGGATTCTGCCCCACGCCGCCGAAGATCACGGCGGAGCGGAGGGGGAGATACCTGCCGTAGGCCACAAAGCTCTCCTGGATCTGGAGGGCCAGCTCCCGGGTGGGGGTGAGGATCAGGGCCCGGATGGGCCGGTCCTTCTGGGGGACGGCCTCCAGCCGCTGGAGGATGGGGGCGGCAAAGGCGCAGGTCTTGCCGGTGCCGGTCTGGGCGCAGCCCAGCACGTCCCGGCCCGCCAGAGCGGGGGGGATGGCCTTTTCCTGAATGGGGGAGGGGCGCTCATACCCCTGTTGGGCCAGCGCCCGGAGAATGGGGGCGCTCAGGCCCAGTTCCTGGAATGTCATGCGGTTCGTTCCTTTCGTGCTCTGCCCCTTCCGCGCCGGGGGCAAACAGAAAAATTACCTGCCGCGCGGTGGCAGGAGGAAAAACGTGACGAAGCCCGCCGGGAAACCCGGCGGGCAGGGTGCACGGTTTCATACAATCAAAACCTAGTATACCACAGATTTTAAAAATTACAAGCGGCCAGCACCGCCGCCACCGTCTCTTCCAGCCCGGCGCCGGGCCGGACCTCCACCGTGGCGCCGGCATACCGGCGGTACAGGGGCTCCCGCTGGGCGAACACATGGGCCAGGGTCTGGCCGGGGGCCATGGCGATGCCCCGGGTGGTGATGTTGTCCACCCGCCGCTCCAGCTCCTCCAGAGGCACGTGGAGGTAGACCACCGCTCCCAGCGCCTGCAGCCGGGCCATGCCGCCGGGGCGGCACACCACGCTGCCGCCGGGGGCGATCACCGCCCGGGTGCAGTCCAGGGCCTTGACGGCAGCCTCCTCCGCGTCCAGAAAGGCCTCCACCCCCCGCTGGTCCAGAATGTCCTGCAGCAGGGCGCCCTCCCGCTGCTGGAGCACCAGGTCGGTGTCGATAAACTGATAGCCCAGAGCCTTGGCCAGCAGCACCCCCACGGTGCTCTTGCCCGAGCCGGGCATGCCGATCAGGGTCACGCAATCTTGCAAGCTCCTTACTCCTTCCACTCCATCTCCAGAGAGACATAGATCTCCATTCCATCCAGCAGTACGGCGGTCAGCGCCTCTCCCGCTTTCTCCTCCGGCAGCAGGTAGAAGCTGTAGCCCCAGAGCTCCTCATCCGGCTGGCCGTCGGCCAGAGAGATGCTTTCCAGGGCGCACGCCTCCAACACCTCGGCGGGCAGCTCCACCGGCGGATAGCGGGTACCGTCCTCCGTCATCAGCTCCATGGAGGCCGTTTCGCCCTCCGGCGTTCCCAATACCCACAAACCCACCGCCACACAGCGGCTGTCCGGATGGGCCTGCCAATAGGAGTCGGGCAGCCAGGGCTCCCTGGCTCCGGCCAAGGTCACCACCTGGCCGTTGGAAAGGGCAATGGCATCATAGCTCTCATACCAGCCCTCCGGAAGGACGGTCTCGTCCGTTGTCCAGACATATTCCTCCTGCCGGCTGAAGGAGTCGGTGAGGTAAGAAATCGTGTCCAAAACCTGTCCCACCACCAGCTCCACCACGGGCAGACCCACGGTGAGTATGGCCAGCAGCGCCAGAACCAGGGCCACCGGCCGCCGGAAATTTCCCTTCTTTTTCACCGTTCCGCCGCCGGAGGCGGGCCGGGGGGCGGCCCTCCGGACGGGCTGGCCGCCGGAGCCCGGACGCTGGAACCGGGAGAGCATCTCCTCCTCCAGCCGGGTGACTCCGCTGCCCGGCGGGGGATTGAAGCTGCCGCAGCGGGGACAGAAATCGTCCACATCATAGTCGTACTTTTTGCCGCAGTCGGCACAGCGAATGTTCCGCATCTGACCACGCTCCCTCCGCCACTGTCTGTATGCCATTCACCATCAGTATACCAGAGCGCCGCCCCTCCGGCAAGCAAAAACGGTCCGCTCCCCGAAGGGAACGGACCGTTTTCCACAGTCTTTCTTATGACCGGTGCTCGCCCCGGCTGTAGGCCACCACCGTGCGGCGGTTGGGCTCGGTGCCGATGGAGTAGGTGGTCACGTCGGGGGTATCCTGGAGGGCGGTGTGGATCACGTGCCGCTCATAGGCGTTCATGGGCTCCAGGGTGACGTTGCGGCGGTAGCGCACCACCTTGCCCGCCACCTTGTGGGCCAGCCGGACCAGGGACTCCTCCCGCTTGGCCCGGTAGCCCTCGGCGTCCACGTGGATGCGCACCCGCTTGGACTGGCCGTGGTTGACGGCGTAGCCGGTGAGCTGCTGGATGGCGTCCAGGGTCTCTCCCCGGCGGCCGATGAGGCCGCCCAGGTCCTGGCCCACCAGCTCCACCTGGTAGGTGCCGTTTTCGTCCACTTTGATCTCCGGTCTGGCCTGGGCACCCATGTGCTCCAGCAGGCCGGTGAGGAAGCCCTCGATGGCCGCCGTCCGGTCTTCCACATGGGCGGGGGCGGATGTGGAAACAGGCTCCGCCTTCTTGGGGGCTGGCTGGCGGACGGGGGCAGGTTCGGCGGGCTTTTCCACAGGGGGCTGCTCCACGGTGGAAACAACCTCCTCCGGCTCCTCGTCGGGGGCCTCATAGCTCACCTTTACCTTGGCCGGGCAGCTTCCGATGCCCAAAAATCCGGACTTGGCCCGCTCCAGAATCTCCACGGATACCTCGTCCCGATCCATGCCCAGCTGCCGCAGGGCGGCCTCAATGGCCGCCTCCTCGCTTTTGCCGGTGCTCTCGATCCATTTCAGCATAGTGGGTATCTCTCCTTATGGGTCACGGCAAAGCCGTTATTCCTTTGTCTCCTCCTCAGAGGGCTGGCTCTGGGCGGGTTTCTCCAGGGAGACCGGCTCGCGCTCCACGGCGGGCTCCTCCCCGGCATGCTCGGTCAGCTCCGGCGCCTCATTCCCGGTGCGGGGAGGGAAGATGGGCTCCTCTCCGGGGTAGGGCGTGGGGCCGTTCTCGCTGTAGCGGTAGGGGTCGTAGGCCCGGCCGCGGGCGTACTGGCGCATCCCCACCCGGCTCATTTCCTTCACCGAGCCGGGGATTTTGTCCTCGTCCGCGTCCTTCTTTTCGGCCTTTTTCTTCTTGCCCCGGTTCTTCTTCTCCTCTTCAATGCGGCGGGCCCGCTCCTCGGCGGCCCGGCGGCGCTGCTCCTTCTCCTCTTCCTTCTCCAGCCGCTCCCGCTCGGCCTGCATGGCCGCCGCCTTCTCATAGTCCTTCTTCAGCAGTTTTCCACAGATAAACTCCTGCAGCATGGAAAACAGGCTGTTGGCAATCCAGTAGACGCACAGGGCCGCCGGCATGGAAAAGCCGATCCACAGCGAAATGAGGGGGGAGACGATCATCATGGACTTCATGGTGGAGTTGGTCTGGCTGCTCTGCTGGTTCACCGCGTTGGTGCGCATGGACACCAGGGAGAACAGCACGCTGAGGCCGGCGGAGATCACCGGCAGCAGGAACAGGGCAAAGCCGCCCTCCTCCACCTCCCAGAACTTGAGCTGGGGAATCTGGGACAGGTCCACAAGGCCGAGAAAATCAAAGTTGATGGCAAAAATCTGGCTGCCGGCCTCGCCCACGGCGGCCTTGACGGCCTCCAGGTTTTCCGGGGTAATGAGGGAGGCCAGATAGAGCTGGTTGTAGCCGGTGTTGGAAAAGGCCTCTCCCACTTCCTTCACCCAGCCCAGGTCTACCGCCACAGTGTTCCAGTTCACCGTCTGGGCGATGGTATTGAGCACACCGGCGTCGTTAATCCCCATCATGTAGTGGATAGGCTCCCGGATGATGGGGTAGAGGACCATCAGGATAATCAGGGGGATGAAGGACCACAGACACCCCCCCATGGGGTTGACGTTTTCCTTGGCGTAGAGCTTCTGAACCTCCTGGTTGTAGCGCTCCCTGTCCTTGCCGTACTGCTTCTGCAGCTTCTGCATCTGGCCCTGGAGCATGTTCATCTGGATCATGCTGCGCTTGCCCTTCAGGGACAGGGGAAAAAGCACCACCTTGACCACCAGCGCGAACAGGATCAGCGCCAGGCCATAGCTGCCGCAGAAATTATAGAGAATCTCCAGCAGCCATGAAAAAGGGGTTAGGATAATATCCATTTGCGCGCCTCCAAATCGGGTTTTCTGTCCCCTCAGGGGACGGGGTCGTACTCGATGGTCTTCTGCCTATGGAAGGGCTGGCACTTCAGCAGACGGCGCAGGGCCAGAAAGCCCCCCCTGAGGGCCCCGTATTTCTCCACCGCCTCCAGGGCATAGGCCGAGCAGGTGGGGATAAACCGGCAGCAGGGGGGACGGGTGGGAGAGATATACTTGCGGTAAAACCGGATGGCGGCCAGAAGCAGTCTTTTCACCGTCCGCCCGCCTCCTTTTTCAGCAGGCCCAGCTTGTCCGACAGGGCAAGCAGGCTGCGCTCCAGCTCCCGGTAGCGGCTGTGGCCCGCCTTCACCCGGGCCACCACCACAATGTCGTAGCCGGGGACAAAGCGGGCCTCGTTGACCCGGTAGGCCTCCCGGATGCGGCGGCGGGTGCGGTTGCGGGCCACCGCCTTGCCCAGCTTGACCCCAACGGTGAGGCCCAGCCGGCTGCGGCTGCCGCCGTTTTTCCGGCAGTAGACCGCCAGGCGGCCGTCCACCGCGCTTTTGCCCTTGCTGTACAGCCGGCGGAACAGATGATTCTGTTTCAGGGAGATGGTATGCTTCACGTTCCCGCTCCGTTTCTGCGTATACTGCGCAGGGGCGGTGGGAAAGCTCCCCCGCCCCTCAAAAAGCCCTTATTCCATTTGCGGAAGCATCAGTGGGTCAGACGGGCGCGGCCTTTCGCGCGGCGGCGCGCCAGAACCTTGCGGCCGTTGGCGGTGCGCATACGCTTACGGAACCCGTGCTCCTTGGAGCGCTGGCGCTTCTTGGGCTGATAGGTACGGACCATGTGGGGACACCTCCTGTACAAAAATCGACGGGTCGCCCCGCCTCCACAACAGCCTTCCGGCTGCGGTTGACAAAGAAAATTGCTTTACACCATGTTAATTTCACGATGCACATGGTATTATACCTATTTCAAAATCCCCTGTCAACTGGTTTTTTTGTAATCTTTTTTGATTTTTGCCCCCTGCACAGCGCCCCAAAAGCCCCCGGAAAAAGGAATTCTTTTTTATTATAGTATCCGTTGCGTGAAGGGTAATTTTTTGATATAATTAGTTGGATACGATATTTTCTGAAAGAGGTGGTCTTTTCGTGAATTTACCGGCCGATCTCTGGGCCAAGGTGCTCTCCCTGATGGAGGGGGAGATGACCGCCACCACCATCAACACCTGGTTTGACGACGCGGTGGCGGTCTCTCTGGACGCCAACCGGTTTGTGCTTTACACACCGTCCAACTTCAAGCGGGACATTATCCAGTCCCGCTATGTGCCCGTGATCCAGAAGGCGCTCTACGAGCTGTTCTCCGCCGAGTTTGAGGTGGTGGTGCTGGGCGAGGGGGAGCTGGAGGGCTACGGCAAACCCGCCGATGCGGAGGACGTGTTCTTCCCCGGCACCGAGGAGTACACCTTTGAGCGGTTCGTGGTGGGCTCCTCCAACAAGTTCGCCCACGCCGCCGCCCTGGCGGTGGCCGAGCAGCCCGCCCAGACCTACAACCCCCTGTTCATCTACGGGGAATCCGGGCTGGGCAAAACCCACCTGCTCTACGCCATCGCCCACAAAATCCACAAGAATCATCCGGAGTTCCGCATTGTGTACATCAAGGGGGACTCCTTCACCAACGAGCTCATCCAGGCCATCCGGGAGGGCCGCAACCAGGAGTTCCGGGAGAAATACCGCTACGCCGACGTGTTCCTCATGGACGACGTGCAGTTTATCGCCGGCAAGGAGAGCTCCCAGGAGGAGATGTTCCACACCTTCAACTCCCTGTATGAGGCCGGGCGGCAGATCGTGTTCACCGCCGACCGCCCCCCCAAGGAGATGCTGCGTCTGGACGACCGGCTGCGCACCCGGTTCGAGTGGGGCCTGCCAGTGGACATCCAGCCCCCCGACTACGAGACCCGGGTGGCCATCATCAAAAACAAGGCCATCCGCCGGGGCATGAACCTGCCCGACCCGGTGCTCCAGTACATCGCCGAGAACATCACCTCCAACGTGCGCCAGATCGAGGGCACCGTCAACAAGATTCTGGCCTTCCAGGAGCTGATGGGGGAGAGCGTGGACGTGGACACCGTCACCCGGGCGGTGCGGGACATGTTCAAGGACAAGGCGGAATTTTTGCCCTCCCCCGACGTGATCATCGACGAGGTAAGCAAGTTCTACAACATCGACGCCAGCGCCCTCCGGGGCCAGAGCCGCACCAAGGACACCGCCCTGGCCCGGCAGATCGCCATGTACCAGATCCGCCGGATGACCAACCTGTCCCTGAAGGAGATCGGCAAGGAGTTCGAGGGCCGGGACCACGCCACCGTCATGCACTCCATCGACCGCATCGAAAAGCTGACCAAGCAGTCCCCCGAAATCGCCGAGGTCATCAAGGATATCAACGCCAATATCAACGCCCGGTATGAATAACCCAACTTTTCCACCTTTCCACAGGATTTTGTGGAGATGTGGAAAGGAATATGTGGAAAAACCGCCCTTCCTTTCCCGCCCTGTGGAAACCAAAAAAATCCGTCCACAACCCCTGTGGAAACGCTTTCCCTAGGGCCTCAGGGAGTTACGCCACTTTTCCACATTTTTTTCCCCTACGGCGTACTATTACGACATTTTCCTCTCCTCTTCCGGAGGGGAACGCAGGAAACGGAGGATACGCGCTATGAAATTCACCTGTGAGAAGGCACTGCTGCAGGCAGCCATCTCCACCACCTCAAGAGCTGTGTCTCCAAAGAGCTCCATTCCCGCTCTGGAAGGGATCCTGGTAGAAGCAGGCAATGAACTGCGGCTTACCGGCTACAATCTGGAAACCGGCATCCGCACCACCGTACCCGCCGACATCCAGGAAGAAGGTACCCTGGTATTGGGAGCAAGGCTGTTTGGAGAGATTATCCGCAAGCTGCCTGACGACATGGTATCCTTCCAGGCGGAAAATTATATGGTCAAAATCAAATGCGGTATGAGCGAGTTCAATATCCTGGGCACCGACCCGGAGGAATTTCCCGAGCTACCCACCGTAGAATACCAGAATTCCCTAATTTTACCGCAAAGCAAGCTAAAATCCATGATCTCCCAGACCATTTTTGCCGTCAGCGACAACGAGAGCCGCCCGATCCACACCGGCTCCCTGTTTGAAGTGGACGACAGCGGCCTGACAGTGGTGTCGGTGGACGGCTACCGGCTGGCCCTGCGGCATGAGGCTATAGAGAAAAAGGAAGGAGCACCAGAATTTTCCTTTGTCGTGCCCGGCGCCACCCTGTCCGAGGTGGAAAAGATCTGCTCCGATGTGGACGAGCCCGCCTCGGTGACCCAGGGCGCCCGCCATGTGATGTTCAAAGTGGGGGACACCATGCTGGTCTCCCGCCGGCTGGAAGGGGAATTTCTGGCTTACCGCCAGGCCATCCCCCGGAACAACACCATCATTGTGGAGGGGAAGACCCGCACCCTGCTGTCCTCCATCGACCGGGTGAGCCTCATCATCAGCGACAAGCTGAAATCCCCCCTGCGGTGCGTGTTTGACAACGGAGTGTTGAAAATTTCCACCAAAACCGCTATCGGCGACGCCTACGACCAGTGCCCCATCCAGGGCGACGGAGAGGGGCTGGAGATCGGCTTCAACAACAAATATCTGATGGACGCCCTGAAGGCCGCCCCCGCCGACCGGGTGCGGCTGGAGCTCACCACCGGGGTATCTCCCTGCGTGATCCTGCCCACCGAGGGGGAGGAGAAGTTCCTGTATATGGTGCTCCCCGTCCGCCTGCGGGCCGGGGAATGACGGAAAGAAAGAAAAAACGCCGTGGAACTGCATCCCTACCTGCACAAAGTGCAGTTTTATGAGACCGACGGCATGAGCATCGTCCACCATGGAAATCATATCCTTTGGATGGAGGAGGCCCGCTCCGACTTTCTGGACCAGCTGGGCTGGGGCTATGAAAAAGCGGTGGAGGCGGGCATCGACTTTGCCGTGTACAGCGTGTCCTGCGCCTACAAATCCATGACCCGGTTCGGGGAGACGGTGGCCATCACCGTAACGGTGAACAAGCTCCAGCTGACCAAGCTGGAGCTTGGCTACCGGATGGTGGACTCGGTCACCGGACAGCTGCGGGCGGAGGGTACCAGCGTCCATTTCTTCTACGACCGGGCCAAGGGCAGGCCGGTAAGCCTGAAAAAAGCCCTGCCGGAGGTCTATACCCTGCTGGAAGCCTTTGTGGAAACGTGAGGAGAAAACCGGATGGAAACAAGACAGGTCAAGATCAATACGGAATATATCAAGCTGGAGGCCCTGCTGAAATATGAGGGGCTGGCCGAGACCGGCGGGGACGCCAAGGAGCGCATCCAGGCCGGAGAGGTGACGGTAAACGGGGAGACCTGCACCATGCGGGGCAAAAAGCTGCGCCCCGGGGACCGGGCCGCCCTGGACGGGGTGGAGCTGGAGGTCGTATGATCCTCCGCTCCCTCACCCTGGACTTTTTCCGCAACTACCCCCATTTTGAGGGAACGTTCTCCCCCGGCGTCAACGTCATCTGGGGGGAAAACGCCCAGGGGAAAACCAATCTGCTGGAGGCCATGGCCTATCTGTCCACCGCCTCCTCCCACCGGGCCAGGTACGATAAGGAGCTCATTCAGTTCGGAGTGGACCACGCCTTCGTCAGGGGGGAGGTGGAGACCCGGGACCGCACCTTCACCCTGGAGGCCCGGCTGAGCCGGGGGGCCCGGCGGCAGCTGCTGTCCAACGGCGTCAAGCTGAAAACCGCCGGGGAGCTGGCGGGAGTGCTGAACACGGTGCTCTTCTGCCCGGAGGACCTGTGGCTCATCCGGGAGGGTGCGGCGGTGCGCCGGCGGTTTCTGGATACCTGCATCTGCCAGCTGCGGCCCCGGTATGCCGAGGCCCTGGCGGAGTACCGCCGGCTGTACGAGCACAAGACCCGGATCCTGCGGGACTGGGGGGAGCACCCCTCTCTGCTGGACACCCTGGACGAGTTCAATCTGCGCATGGCCCAGACCGGGGCCCTCATCATCCACTACCGGGCCCACTTCATCCGGCGGCTGGGGGAGGCCACCCCCGCCATCCACCGGGACTTTTCCGGCGGCCGGGAGGAGCTGGAGCTGGGGTACGAGACGGTGAGCACCGTCACCGACCCCCTGGCCCAGCCCCGGGCCATTCTGGAGGAGCTGCTGGCCCACCAGCAGTCCCACCGGCGGGCGGAGCTGGAGGCCCGCCAGTGCCTGTCCGGCCCCCACAAGGACGATCTGGTGGTGCTGCTGGACGGGCTGCGGGCCAGGCAGTTCGCCTCCCAGGGCCAGACCCGGACGGCGGCCCTGTCCCTGAAGCTGGCCTCCCGGGAGATCTTCTTCCAGGAGACCGGGGAGTGGCCGGTGCTGCTGCTGGACGACGTGCTCTCCGAGCTGGACGGAAAGCGGCAGGAATATGTACTCAAACGTATCACAAACGGCCAGGTTTTCATTACCTGCTGTGAGGAAATGGAGCTCAGCCGTCTGGGAGACGCCCGCACCTTCCACATCCGGGGCGGGGCGTTGGTGGAATAAGGAGAGTATATGCCCATTATTGTCGGCGTTTTTTGTCTATTGCCCCTGCTGCTGGGGCTGGCGGCGGAATATCTGGTCTGCCGGTTTCTGAGGCGGAAGCTGTGGCGGATTCTGCCCCCCGCCGTGGTCCTGGCCCTCACCGCCCTGGTGGCGGCGGGACGGCTCAACGTGTGGGAATCCAGCCAGTCCCCGGTGACCCAGCTTCTGTTTGTCCCCGGCCTGCCCGCCCTGTGCGCCCTCATAGGTACGCTCCTGGGCTGGCGGCTGTGGAAACGGCTGTGGGGTCCCCGGGTGATCTGGGAGCACAAAAGGGGGGAGTGAGGGATGTATCTGCATCTGGGCCAGAGCGTGGTGGTCCCCTTCCGGGATGTGGTAGGGGTATTTGACCTGGACAACGCCAGCTCCTCCCACCTGACCCGGGCCTTTCTGGAGCGGGCGGAGAAGGAGGGACGGGTGGTGAACGTGTCCGACGACCTGCCCCGGTCCTTTGTGCTGTGCGCCCCGGACAAGGGGGGCGGCACAGTGTACCTGTCCCAGCTGTCCGCCGCCACCCTGCTGCGGCGGGCGGAGAGCAACAGTTTTGAATAATGCCAAGACGGGCCGCCGGCGGCGGCCCCTACAGCGGTTGTAGGGGCGGCCCCTGGCTGCCCGGAAATCCCAATGGAGGTTTTCAAATGTCTGAAGAATTGAACAGCACCACCCAGGTGGAACACGAATACGGCGGCTCTGAGATCCAGGTTCTGGAGGGTCTGGAGGCGGTGCGCAAGCGCCCGGGCATGTATATCGGCTCCACCAGCGAGTCCGGTCTTCACCACCTGGTGTACGAAATTGTGGATAACTCCATCGACGAGGCCCTGGCGGGCTACTGCGACGAGATCACCGTGGCCATCGGGGAGGGGGATATCATCACCGTTATCGACAACGGCCGTGGTATCCCGGTGGATATCCAGCCCCAGACCGGCCTGCCCGCCCTGGAGGTGGTGTTCACCATCCTCCACGCCGGCGGCAAGTTCGGCGGCGGCGGCTACAAGGTGTCCGGCGGCCTCCACGGCGTGGGCGCCAGCGTGGTCAACGCCCTCAGCGAGTGGCTGGAGGTGCGGGTCCACAAGGAGGGCAAGATCTATGAGATGAAGTTCTCCCGGGGCAAGGTCACCCAGCCCATGCAGGTGGTGGGGGACACCGACCGCCACGGCACCGAGGTGGTGTTCAAGCCGGATCCGGAGATGTTCGAGGTCACCGAGTACAATTACGACACCCTCCACACCCGCATGCGGGAGGAGGCCTTCCTCAACGCCGGGCTGCGCATCCACACCATCGACAACCGCCCCGGCAAGGAGCAGCAGGACACCATGCACTACGCCGGCGGTATCCGGGAGTTTGTGTCCTTCCTCAACCGCTCCAAGGACGTGCTCCACTCCGAGGTGGTGTACATGGCCGGGAGCAAGGACGACTCCATGGCGGAGGTGGCCTTCCAGTACAACGACGGCTACAGCGAGACCATCGTCTCCTTCGCCAACAATGTCCACACCCCCGAGGGCGGCATGCACGAGGAGGGGTTCAAGCGGGCGCTGACCACCGTACTCAATAACTACGGCAAAAAGATGAAGCTGCTCAAGGACGACGACAAGGTCTCCGGCGAGGACTGCCGGGAGGGCATTGCCTGCGTCATCTCCGTCAAGCTCACCGAGGCCCAGTTCGAGGGCCAGACCAAGGCCAAGCTGGGCAACAGCGAGATCCGCACCCTGGTCAATAGTATTGTCACCGAAAAGCTCTCGGAATACCTGGAAGAAAATCCGGCGGTGGGCAAGGCCATTCTGGAAAAGGCCCTGATGGCCAACCGGGCCCGGGAGGCCGCCCGGAAGGCCAGGGAGTCCATCCGGAGAAAAACCGCCCTGGGCGGCGCCGCCATGCCCGACAAGCTGCGGGACTGCAACGAGGTCAACCCCGAGCTCACCGAGCTCTACATCGTGGAGGGCGACTCCGCAGGGGGCTCGGCCACCCAGGGCCGGGACTCCCGGTTCCAGGCCATCCTCCCTCTGTGGGGCAAGATGCTCAACGTGGAGAAGGCCCGGGCCGACAAGGTGTACGGCAACGACAAGCTCACCCCCGTGATCACCGCCCTGGGGGCGGGCATCGGGGACGACTTTGACCTGTCCAAGCTGCGCTATCACAAAATCATCATCATGGCCGATGCCGATGTGGACGGCTCCCACATCCGCACCCTGCTGCTCACCTTCTTCTTCCGGTTCATGCGGCCCCTCATCGAGCACGGCTACGTCTACGCCGCCGTGCCCCCCCTGTACAAGCTGACCCGTGGCAAGACCACACGGGTGGCCTTCTCCGACGAGGAGCGGGACCAGGTATCCGCCGAGCTGCGGGGGGACAACCCCAACGCCAAGGTGGACATCAACCGCTATAAGGGCCTGGGCGAGATGGACGCCCATGAGCTGTGGGAGACCACCATGGACCCGGAAAAGCGCACCCTGCGCCGCATCGAGCTGGACGACGCCGTGGCGGCTGACCAGACCTTCACCGTCCTCATGGGCGAGAAGGTGGAGCCCCGGAAGGAGTTCATTGAGAAAAACGCCAAGTACGCGGTGAATCTGGACTACTGAGCTACCATTTTATTACCAAGAAATGTGAGGCAACAGCATGAGCAAAAAGCCACAATATGACCCGGAGGAGATCCGGTACCCGGACCAGACCATCGTCACCTCGCCCCTGGTAAAGGAGATGGAGCAGTCCTATATCGAGTACGCCATGAGCGTCATCAAGGGCCGGGCCCTGCCCGATGTGCGGGACGGCCTGAAGCCGGTGCACCGCCGGATCCTCTACGCCCTGTATGAGGACAACCTGACGGCGGACAAGCCATTCAAGAAGTCGGCCACCTGCGTGGGCGACGTGCTGGGCCGCTACCACCCCCACGGGGATCAGAGCGTGTACGACGCCCTGGTACGTCTGGCCCAGGACTTCTCCATGCGCTACCCCCTGGTGGACGGCCACGGCAACTTCGGCTCCATCGACGGCGATCCCCCCGCCGCTTACCGTTACACCGAGGCCCGCATGTCCAAAATATCCGACGAGATGCTGCGGGACATCGAGAAGGACACGGTGGACTGGGACCCCAACTTCGACGAGAGCCGGAAAGAGCCCCGGGTGCTCCCCAGCCGGTTCCCAAACCTGCTGGTCAACGGCTCGGCGGGCATCGCCGTGGGTATGGCCACCAACATTCCCCCCCACAACCTGGGGGAGGTCATCGACGCCGCCATCTGCGTGCTGGACGACCCCAACGCTACCCTCAGCGACCTGATGGAGCACGTGAAGGGCCCGGACTTCCCCACCAAGGGGATCATCATGGGCCGCTCCGGCATCCGGGCGGCCTACGCCACCGGCCGGGGCCGGGTGTGCGTCCGGGCCCGCACCGAGTTTGAGGAGTTCGGCCAGAACCGCACCCGCATCATCGTCACCGAAATTCCCTACCAGGTGAACAAGCGCATGCTCATCAAGAGCATGGCCGACCAGGTGGAGGACAAGCGGCTGGAGGGCATCTCCGACATCCGGGACGAGTCCGACCGCAACGGTATGCGGGTGGTCATCGAGCTCAAGCGGGACGCCAACCCCCAGGTGGTGCTCAACCGCCTGTTCGCCCAGACCCAGCTCCAGACCACCTTCGCCATCAACATGCTGGCCCTGGTGGATAACCAGTCCCAGCCCAAGATCCTCTCCCTGCGGCACATCCTGGACGAGTACATCGCCTTCCAGGAGGAGATCATCGTCCGCCGCACCCGCTACGACCTGAAGAAGGCCCAGGAGCGGGCCCACCTGCTGGAGGGCCTGCTCATTGCCCAGGACCACATCGACGAGGTCATCCGCACCATCCGGGAGAGCTACGACAACGCCAGAGAAAATCTGATGAGCCGGTTCGGGCTGGACGAGATCCAGGCCCAGGCCATTCTGGATATGCAGCTCAAGCGGCTCCAGGGCCTGGAAAAGGAGAAGCTGGAGGCCGAGTACAAGGAGCTGGAAGCCCGCATCGCCTACTTCAACGAGCTGCTGGCCAGTGAGGAGAAGATCCGGGGCGTGCTCAAGGACGAGCTCACCGTCATCCGGGACAAGTACGCCGACGAGCGGGTCACCGAGATCCAGGATGTGGAGGACGAAATTGACATCGAGGACCTCATTGAGGAGGAGGAGTGCGTCTTTACCCTCACCGACGGCGGCTACATCAAGCGCACCGCCGTCAGCGAGTACGCCGCCCAGGGCAAGGGCGGACAGGGTCGCAAGGGCATGTCCACCAAGGAGGAGGACTCGGTAAACACCGTGTTTACCGCCTCCACCCACGACTATATTCTCTTCTTCACCGACAGGGGGAGGGTGTTCCGCAAGAAGGGCTACCAGATTGCCGAGTCGGGCCGCACCGCCCGGGGCACCAACCTCATCAACATCCTCCAGGTGGAGCAGGGGGAGAAGGTGTCCGCCATGATCCACACCCGGGACGTGGAGAGCGAGGACCGGTTCCTGGTGATGGTCACCCGCAACGGCACGGTGAAGCGGCTGTCGGTGGCCGCCCTCAAGAACCTGCGCAACAACGGCCTGCGGGTGCTCACCCTGGAGGAGGGGGACGAGCTCATCACCGTCCGGGAGACCGACGGCACCAAGAAGATCCTCATCGCCACCCACGACGGACAGGCCGTGTGCTTTGACGAAAACGACGTGCGGCCCATGGGCCGTACCGCCGTGGGCGTCCGGGGCATCCGCCTGCGGGACGGGGACTACGTGGTGGGGGCCGCCCGGGCCACCGCCGGCCGCTGCGTGCTCTCCATCACCGAAAACGGCTACGGCAAGCGCACCCCGGTGGAGGACTACCGCATCACCAACCGGGGCGGCCTGGGTATCCGCAACTATATGGTCACCGAAAAGACCGGCAAGGTGGTGGGCATCAAGGTGGTGGACGGCAACGAGGACCTGCTGCTGGTAACCCAGAGCGGTACGTTGATCCGCACCCATGTGGACAACATCCGCATTGCCGGCCGCTCCACCCAGGGCGTCATCGTCATGCGCTTCAAGGAGGAGGGGGACCAGGTGATCTCCATGGCCCTCACCGACCGGGAGAACGAGGAGGAGGAGAACACTGACCTCCAGCCGGAAGGAGAAGCATGAAAACAGTCACCATCTACACCGACGGGGCCTGCTCCGGCAACCCCGGCCCCGGGGGCTGGGGGGCCATCCTCCAGTACGGGGAGCATAAGAAGGAGCTCTCCGGGGGAGAGGCCCACACCACCAACAACCGCATGGAGCTCACCGGCGTGATCACCGCCCTGGAGGCCCTGAAGGAGCCCTGCGTCGTGGAGCTGTACTCCGACTCCAAGTACGTCATCGACGCCCTGGAGAAGGGCTGGGCCCGGGGCTGGAAGGCCCGGGGCTGGGTGAAGGGGGACAAAAAGCCCGCCCTCAATCCCGATCTGTGGGACAGGCTGCTGACGCTGTGCGACTACCACACGGTGCGCCTCCACTGGGTCAAGGGCCACGCGGACAACCCCTACAACAACCGCTGCGACGAGCTGGCGGTGGCGGAGAGCCGGAAGTACAAGTAAGGAGAAAGATATGAGAATCGCCATTGTGTTTTCCAGCGCCACCGGCAACACCGCCCAGGTGGCCCAGGCCATCCAAGAGGCCTGCCAGGGCCACGAGATTGTGGCCTTCGGCCCGCCGCCCCAGAACGTGGACAAGGCGGAGCTGGTGTTTGCCGGCTCCTGGACCGACAAGGGCAGCTGCGCGGCGGAGATGAAGGAGTTTTTGCAGACCCTCCACGGCAAGCGGGTGGCCCTGTTCGGCACCGCCGGCTTTGGGATTTCGGAGATGTATTTCGCCTCCCTGGCCGACCGGTTCAGGGGGGAGGTGCCCAAGGGCAACCAGGTGGTCAACACCTTTTTCTGCACCGGCAAGATGCCCCAGGCCGTCCGGGACCGGTACGAGGCCCAGCTGAAGGAGAAGCCCGGCGACGGCAAGCTGATCTCCATGCTCAAGGCCTTCGACCTGGCCCTCACCCATCCCGACCAGGCCGACCTGGACCAGGCGGCCGCCTTTGCCCGGGATGCCCTGAGCGTATAAGCAGCATACGACAAACGCCCAGCCTTGCGGCTGGGCGTTTTTGTTATGGAACGGGATGGAGGGGCCGGCAGGGGTTGCCCACCGCCACCATGCCGGCGGGGATGTCATGGGTGACCACGCTGCCCGCGCCGATTACCGCGCCGCTGCCGATGGTCACCCCCGGCAGCACCGCCACATTGCCTCCGATCCACACGTTGTCCCCCACGGTGATGGGCCTGGCAAACTCCAGGCCGCTGTTGCGGGTGGAGGCGTCCAGGGGGTGTCCGGCGGCGTAGAAGCCGCAGTTGGGGGCGATAAACACGTCGTCCCCAAAGCTCACCGGGGCGCAGTCCAGGATCACGCAGTTGTAGTTGGCGTAAAACCGTTCTCCGATGGTGATGTTGCAGCCGTAGTCGCACCGGAAGCCGGGGTTGATGGTGAAGGACCCCTTTGTATGCCCCAGCAGCTCCCGCAGGATGGCCTGCCGCTGCTCGGCCTGGCCGGGGGAGAGCAGCTCTAGCCGGTGGCACAGCTCCGCCGCCCGGCGGCGCATGGCCTGGAGCTGGGGCACCTCGGCGTTATAGAGCTGGCCGGAGATCATCAGATCAAATTCTGTCATGCGGAAAGACTCCTTTCCCATGGAGGGCATTTTCAGGTTCTCATTGTATTTTAGGGGAAAATGCGGTAAGATACAATCCATATCTTTTCATGTGGAAAGGGAGATGAATTGTGGCGTTGTATCCGATGCTTTGGATGTTTTTCTGCTACGGCCTGCTGGGCTGGGTGCTGGAGACCGCCTACGCCGCCCTGCGGCAGAGGCGGTATGTGGACCGCAGCGTGCTCTTCGGGCCCCTGTGCCTCTCCTACGGCCTGACGGGGGCGGTGCTCACCTGGGGCCTGTGGGAGCTGCGGGGCAGGTACTTTTTCCTGTTTCTGGGCTGCGCCGTGGGAGCCACCGTGGTGGAGTGGGCGGCAGGCCACCTGCTGGAGCGGGCCACTCACACCCGCTGGTGGGATTACAGCGCCCGCCGGTTTAACCTGGACGGCTACATCTGCGCCGGGGCCTCGGCAGTGTGGGGCCTGCTGGGCATGGCTGCCGTGCAGTGGGTCAGCCCCCTGCTGGTCTCCCTGTACCGGCTGCTGCCCCCGCTGGCGGGCCATATCCTGCTGTGGGTGCTGGTGGGCGTGCTGCTTGTGGACGGGCTGGGCACCATCCTCACCCTGGCGGGGGTCCGGGAGACCCTGCCCCAGATGGAGGCGGTCAACAGCCGGCTGGCCGCCCTGTCCATCCGCATGGGGGAGTGGATCCTCCGCCGCACCGAGGGCCGTATCCAGCGTACTTACCCAAAGGCCCAGTTTGTCCGGCGGGAGGAGACCGCAAAAGTCAATCCCTTCACCCGGGGCAGCAGCTTTTACAGCATCATGCTCCTCTTTCTGGTGGGGGGCGTGTGCGGCGATCTGGCCGAGACCATTTTCTGCCGGGTGCGGCTGGGCTGGTGGATGAGCCGGAGCAGCGTGGTGTGGGGGCCCTTCAGCATTGTGTGGGGCCTGGCGCTGGCGGCGGCCACCCTGCTGCTCTACCGCTACCGGGACCGCTCCGCCAGCTTCTTCTTTGTGGCGGGCACCCTGCTGGGGGGCCTGTACGAGTACCTGTGCAGCGTGTTTACCGAGCTGGTGTTCGGCACCGTGTTCTGGGACTACAGCTCCATCCCCTTTAACCTGGGGGGCCGGATCAACCTGCTGTACTGCTTTTTCTGGGGCTTTGCCGCCGTGGCCTGGTTCAAGGGCCTCTATCCCGTGCTGGCCCGGTGGATCGCCAGGATCCCGCCCAGGCCGGGCAAACTGGCGGTGTGGGCGCTGCTGGTGTTCATGACGGTGAACATGGGAGTGAGCGCCCTGGCCCTGGCCCGCTACAGTGACCGAGCCGCCGGAAAGCCGGCCACACAGGCCTGGGAGGTCTACATGGACCAGCACTATAACGACGCCGTCATGAAGCGCATCTACCCCTATGCGGAGATGACGGACTAAAAAAACGGGCGGCCGTCAGGCCGCCCGTTTTTCAGGCTTCGGGATTCTGGGGCTTGTCCCCCTTGGGCTTGCGGTGATACCGCCGGCGGGGCCGCTTTTTCTCCCCGGCGGGCGCGCCGCCCTGCTCCCCCTGCTGGGACGGGGCGACCTGCTGCTGAGGCGCGGGCTTGGGCGGCTTGTCGCTCTTGGGAGGCCGCTGCTTTGGCGGGGCGGGCTGCTTGGACTGCTGCTGTTCCGCCGGGGCCTCCCCGGACGGCTTTCCGCTCCCCCGGCGGGAGCGGCTGCGGCGGCGTCTGCCGGCGCCTGCCTCGCCGCCGCCCTCCTCGGCGGCGGGCTCGGCCATGCCCAGGCCGGTGAGGGCCGCGTCCAGGCTGCCTGCCAGGCTCCTGGGCTCCTCCACCGGGGTCACCTTCCGCAGCTTGGCCAGCTCCTCCGGCGGCGGGGCCACATAGCCCTCCGGCCGCTTGCCCTTGCCGTTGCGCACCACGCAGATCTCGCAGTTGTGAAAGCATTTGGGGGTCTCGGGCTGGTCCTCCAGACGGACCTGCACCGTCTCCTTCAGCAGGTTTACCTGGGAAATGGTGCCCACCCCCTCGGGGGTCTCCACAAAGGACTCGGTCTTGGGCATCCGCCGCACCGCGTCCTCATAGGCCTCCTGCTCGTACTTCAGGCAGCACATCAGCCGCCCGCAGGTGCCCGAAATCTTGGTGGGGTTGAGGGAGAGGTTCTGGGTCTTGGCCATCTTGATGGACACCGGCTGGAACTCGTCCAGAAAACCGGCGCAGCAGAAGGGCCGGCCGCAGATGCCCAGGCCGCCCAGCATCTTGGCCTCGTCCCGCACGCCGATCTGCCGCAGCTCGATGCGGGCGTGAAACACGCCGGCCAGGTCCTTTACCAGGGCCCGGAAGTCCACCCGGCCCTCGCTGGTGAAGAAGAAGAGGATCTTGCTCCCCTCGAAGTTGTACTCCACATCCACCAGCTTCATGTCCAGGCCGTGGGCGGCGATCTTGTCCTGGCAGATGGTAAAGGCCTTTTTCTCCTTCTCCCGGTTCTTGGCCACGGTGTCCAGGTCCTTCTGGGTGGCGATGCGCACCAGCGAGCGCAGGGGCTGCACCACCGCCTCGTCCTCCACCATGGTGTTGCCCTGGGCGCACTCGCCGTACTCCAGGCCCCGGGAGGTCTCGATGATCACACCCTGGCCCGGCTCTACCTGCTGGCCCTTGGGGTCAAAGTAATATTGTTTGCCGCCGCTTTTGAAGCGGACGCCGATGATCTCGGTCATGGTCTCCTCCACAATGTGCGTAAAATAATCAGACCGGCTCCGCCAGGCCGGCCGCCAGCCAGCCCGCCAGATGCCCGGCTCCCAGGTTGCAGGTCAGGGCCTGCCGCAGCTCCTCCGCCAGCCGGACGGCGGCCATCAGCCGCCGGGGGGAAAGGGCGGCCGCCTGTCGGGCCAGGGCTTTGCGCCAGGGGTCGCTCTCCCGGCACACTCCGTAGTGTTCCGCCAGGGCGTCCCGCAGCAGCAGGATGAACTCCTCCAGCAGTCCGTCCAGCCCGTCCCGGTCCCACTTGTCCCGCTCCAGCTCCACGCAGAACTCCGCAATCTCCAGCTCTGAGCCGGTACACAGCCGGTTCAGCAGCTCTCCGGCGGCCTGGACCTCCCGGCGCATGGCGCCGTCCTCGCCCTCCAGCTCCTGTACCGCCCGGCCCAGCAGACCCTCGCACCGCTCCGCCGCCCCCTCCAGCTGCTGCCGGGAGCGCTGGGGATAGTGGGCGGTCAGCCAGGAGAGGGCCTCCTGGGGGGTCACCGGGGCCAGGGTGAGGGTCTCGCACCGGGAGCGGACGGTGGGCAGCAGGGCGGCGGGGTTGTCCGCCAGCAGCAGGAAGGCGGCGTAGGGGGGGCCCTCCTCCAGCAGCTTGAGCATGGCGTTCTGGGCGCTGGAGTTCATGCTCTGGGCCCGGTGGAGCACGTACACCTTCCGGGCGGCCTCGTTGGGCTTGATGTAGGCGTCGCTGCGCAGGGCCCGCACCTGGGCCACCGTGATGTCCTTCCCGTCCTCGCCCACCGGGCTGATGTCGGGATGGATCCCCGCCAGGGCCTTTTTGCAGCCGGAGCACCGGCCGCAGGGGATGCCCTCTCCGCCGGCGCTGCACACCAAAGCCGCCGACAGCAGGCCCGCCAGGGTCCGTTTGCCGGACCCCGCCGGGCCGCAGAGCAGATAGGCGTGGGACAGCCCGCGGCGGGCGGTCTCTCCCTCCAGCTGCCGTTTCAGCGGGCCGTTGCCCGCCAGTGGGGTCAGATTCATAGGGCCTTATACCCGCTCAAACCGCTCGATGTCCACCACGAAGATGGTGGCGCCGCCCACCACAACCTCCACCGGCATGGAGGGGTAGTACCCGTAGCTCATCTCGGTGGTGGTGGGGATCATCTGCTTGCGGGAGTGGGAGTGCTCCTTGATAATGTCAATGACGGTCTGCACCTTCTCCTCGTCCACACCGATGAGGATGGTCACATTCCCCGCCATCAGAAAGCCGCCGGTGGTGGCCAGCTTGGTGGAGGAGAAGCCGCTCTTGGTGAGGGCCTGAGTGACGGTGTTGGCGTCGTCATGGTTGATAATCGCAAGGACCAGTTTCATTCCTATCCCTCCTGCGTTGGTTCACACAGTTGTCACACACAAATTCGACAGTCACTATTATAACCTATTTGATCCAAATATGCGATAGTTTTTTTCTCAATTCGCTCTCCCGGAGCCACCACCGGTACTCCCGGCGGGTAGGGGGCGACGGGGGAGGCGGCAATCTCCCCCTCCGATTGGCAGAGGGGCCGTTCCTCTCCGGGGGAAAAGAGGGCCTGCCGGGGGGTGAGGACCCCCTCCGGCAGGC
>NZ_NFIQ01000061.1 GCF_002159455.1 Flavonifractor sp. An306 | reverse complement strand
GGCCATCTTTGAGCGGACTTACGGCAAGGTGGAGCGCCGTGCCTTTGCCTCGCCCCCCAAGCCCGCCCGCACCAGCCTGGACGACAAAAAGTACAACGTCCAGACCCAGAACAAGGGGCCGGAGTACCTGCTGGTAGACGGGTACAACATCATCTTCGCCTGGGAGGAGCTGAAGCGGGTGGCCCAGACCAACCTGGACGCCGCCCGGCAGATGTTGATGGACCTGCTGAGCAACTACCAGGGGTTCAAAAAGTGCGTGGTGATCCTGGTGTTTGACGCCTACAAGGTCCCCCGCAGCGTCCAGGACGTATACAAATACCACAACATCTACGTGGTGTATACCAAAGAGGCCGAGACCGCCGACACCTATATCGAGCGGGCCACCTATGAGATCGGAAAGCACCACCGGGTACGGGTGGCCACCTCCGACGGGGCGGAGCAGCTCATCATCCTGGGCCACGGGGCCCTGCGGCTGTCGGCCACCACCTTTAAGGCGGAGGTGGAGCAGGTGTCCGGGCAGATCGCCGCCCTGCTCAAGCAGCTCAACAAGCCCACAAAGTCCCGGCCGGTGGAGGCCGCCCTGAAAAAGGCACAGGAGGAACGAAACAGATGATCCCCATGCACATCATCGCCCGCATCCGCAGCGACTTCCCCACCAAGTTCGGCATACCCCGGCAGAGCGGGCTGGTGGAGGATTTGCGCGCCACGGTGGTCTTTGAGCCGGAGTACCGCAATCCCGACGCCCTGCGGGGGCTGGAGGAGTTCTCCCATCTGTGGCTGATCTGGCAGTTTTCCCAGGCGGTGCGGGATACCTGGTCCCCCACGGTGCGGCCCCCCCGGCTGGGTGGCAACACCCGCATGGGGGTGTTCGCCACCCGCTCCCCCTTCCGGCCCAACCCCATCGGCCTGTCCTGCGTGCGCCTGGTTGGCATGGAAAAGGACCCGGAGCTGGGCCACGTGCTGGTGGTGGCGGGGGCGGATCTGATGGACGGCACCCCCATTCTGGACATAAAGCCCTATCTCCCCTACGCCGATTCCCACCCGGAGGCTTTGGGGGGCTTTACCGGCAACGTGGGGGGCAAAGTGCTGGAGGTGGACTTCCCCCCGGAACTGCTGGACCAGGTGCCGGAGGACAAGCGGGAGGCGCTCATCGGGGTGCTGTCCCGGGACCCCCGGCCCTCCTACCAGCACGACCCCGGCCGGGTGTACGGCATGGCCTTCGCCGGGCTGGAGGTGCGCTTCTCGGTGGATGGAGACGTGCTCCACGTCCGGGCGGTGGAATAGACGGAGCGGGCGGCCTGGAGGGCCGCCCGCTTTTTTTACGCTCCATGCAACAATCCCGCCCCCTCAGGGGTGTTAGGGGCAGAAAGGGGGAAACGCCATGGGAGAGGAAACCGGCCTGCGGCGGGTGATGGAATGCTATGGAGACATGGTGTACCGCCTGGCCCTGGCCCAGACCCACAGCAGCCACGACGCCGACGACGTGTTTCAGGAGGTCTTTCTCCGGTACCTCCGCGCCGCCCCCGCCTTTCGGGAGGAGGAGCACCGGAAGGCCTGGCTGCTGCGGGTAACGGTAAACTGCTGCAAAAAGCTCCACGGCTCCTTCTGGCGGCGGCATACGGTGGCTCTGTCGGAGACCCTGCCCGCCCAAAATCCGGAGGAGGGAGAGCTGCTGGGGCTGCTGGAGGGACTGCCCCCCAAATACCGGGCGGTACTCCACCTCTACTACTATGAGGGCTACGCCACCGAGGAGATCGCGGCCATTCTGGGCCGCAGCCCCGGCACCGTCCGCAGCCAGCTCTCCCGGGGACGGGCCCTGCTGCGGGACGCATGGAAAGGAGCGGAAGAACTATGACGGAACAGACCTATCGGAATCTCTTTGACCGGGCCGGTCCCAGCCGGGCCCTGGTGGAGGACACCCTGGCGGCGGCGGAGCAAACAACCGCCCGGCGGCGGGTCCCGGTGCGGCGGCTGGCGGCGGCGGTCCTCTGCCTGGCGGTGGTGCTGGGGGCGGTCAATTATCAGGCCCTGGCCGCCGGGGTGCAGTGGATGGTCCGCTACTTCACCGGCGTGGGGGCCTCCCAATCGCCGGTGATGGTGGTGTCAGAGGCCGACCAGTGGACCGAGGGGGACTGGCTCTGCCAGCTGGACGGGGTGAGCCAGGGGGAATACCTGCTGCTGGAGCTCTACCTGGTCAGCCCGGAGGAGGAGGCCCATCAGCTGGCCACCCGCAGCCTGCGGGTGTACGCCGATGGCGTCCTCCTGGAGCAGGGGGACCAGGTCTACTCCGAATGGATTCCCCATGCAGAGTCCGTGTGCCAGGGCCAGCCGTGGGTCCCCCTCTCCAGCCTGGACTGGGGGCCGGAGCTGGCCTGGCGGGAGGAGGGCTACCGCTCCCGGGTCCATATGCCCTTCCTCTACAAGCTGCCGGAGGAAATGCCCACCGAGCTGACCTATGAGCTGCTGGATCTGGAGGGGGGCGGCTCCCGCACCGGATCCCTGACCCTCACCCCCGTGGAGGCCCAGGCCGCCCGCTCGGACAGCCGGGACTTTGCCGAGGGGACGGTGACCGCCCTGGTCAGCGAGGACGGCCGGCAGCTGTCGGTGTACGCCCACCAGGAGGAGACGGCGGACGGGCTGCTGCTGACAGGGGCCTCCCTGTTCCACCACCAGGTCACCTTCATCGGGGCCTCCGGGACGCGCTACCCCGACGCGGGGGAAGGCTTCCGCAGCTACACCTCCGGCCATGTGAACGTCCAGCTGGCCGCCGCCCCAGACTGGGTGGAGGAGCCCATCGTGGCGGTGGAGATCGGCGCCCTCCAGCTGGTCTACGAGCACGATACCTGGTGGGATGGCCTGGGAGGGGGTATAGTCCGTACCCAGGACACCACCACCTACGGGGACCTGAACTGGGTCATCTCTCTGGAATAACGGCAGGCAGAACGGGGCCGGGCGCTGACGCGCCCGGCCCCTTGCTTACTGTTTATCCCAACAAGCCGCGGCTTATCTTGTCATACATGCCGCTGCCGCCGTCACAGGCCAGGCGGTACCAGGCGGTCTCTCCGCCCTGCTCCACCCCGGCCCGCTCCCCATCGGCCAGGAAAATCACCTTGTCGCCGGAATCCGTCTCATAGACAAAGGCCGGGCCATCGAGGGTCTCCGGGGCCTCCGCCCTGGCCCAGGGCCACAGGTTCAGCTGGCCGAAGGGGTAGGTCTGGCCGTCGTACACCGTGGTCTGGGTCTCCGCACCGTCGGCATAGACCACGCCCCGCAGCTCCCCCGACTGATTCAGAACCGGCTGAACCACCCGCTCCATGGCCAGCCATACCGGTTCCCCCTCCACCAGGGTAACCTGTCCGGTGGTAACGCCGTCATACCGGGTGGACAGCCAGTCCAGGGCCGCCCCCTCCGGGGTGAGCAGGCCGGTATGCTGCCCCTGGTCCGCCTCCTCCTGAACCCCGGCGTAATATTCCGCCGCCGGCATGCCGGTGTTCAGCGGGAGGACCCGCAGTGGAGAACCCATACCGTTATAGAACAGCCCCTCCACGCACCAAATGCCCCCCTCGCCCTGTGTGGCAGGCTGGGACAGGAGCAGAGTGACCGATTCCGCCCCCTCATAGCTCACGTAGACGTGGTCGCTGTCCCAGAAGCAGCCGTCGGTATAGATTTCGCTCTCGTCAAAGGCCGACAGGCCGTTGCGGGCCAGGAAGTCGGAAAAGAGCTCCTCCGGCAGCCGGTCAGTGAGCCTGGTCCAGATGGCCAGGTCCTCGGTGGGGTCCTCCGCCATGGTGTAGAACCGCACATCGGTGGGAAACTGCCAGGCGTAGTACCAGCCATCCCCCCGGGCAATGAAGGTCCGCCCGCTGTTTTCGGAGACCAGGGCTTCCTCAAAACCCAGCTGGTCATACCGGGCCAGGGAGAAGATCCAGCCCATCTCCATCTCCGCGCCGCCCCCCGCCTCATAGCTGCGCCTGTCGTAGACGGAGAAGAACATATTCCCCTCCTCCGGAGTCTGCACCAGCAGGTCGGCGGTCAGGTCGGCGGGGAGGGCTACCGTCAGGCCGTTGGACAGCGGATAGAGCTCCGGGTTTTCCAGCAGGGTCTCCAGGTCGGACACTGGGGTTGGGCTGGGGGAAGGGCTGGCGGTGGGTTTGGCGTCCAGTACCGAGGCGCAGGCGGTGAGGACCAGGGCCATCACCAGAGTGACCGCCACCGCCGCCGGGCCCCGCTTTCTGGGCCGCATCACTCCCACCAGCCGCTCTTTTAAGTGCTTCTTCTCCTCGCACAGGGTGGCGGTCAGCATGCCCACGCTCTTGGGGGGCTGGCCCGCCGCCATGGCCAGCAGGGTCTCGCCGTAATGCCGCCGCCCGGCGGCGTCCAGACCTTTCACCACCGCTTCGTCGCAGGACAGCTCGCAGGCCCGGTTCAGCTGCCGCCGCACCACGATCATCAGGGGGTTAAACCAGTGGAGGCTGGTCACCGCCACGGCAAACCACTTATAGAGCAGATCCTGCCGCCGGGCGTGGGTCAGCTCGTGGGCCAGGATATCCCCCAGCCGGTCCTCCTCCACTCCACAGGGCAGCACAATGGTGGGTCGGACCACCCCCAGCAGCATGGGGGTGGTCACGTAGGGGCACACCATCAGCCGGCTCCGCCCCTCCGGGTCCAACCGGGTCAATCGGGCCAGGGCCGCCCCCTCCGGGTGCTCCCCGGTTTCCTTTACCAGCCGGGCAAACCGGCGGTAGCCCCACACCTGCCGTCCCAGGCAGAACACCGTCCCCGCCGCCCAAAGGGCAAGCCACAGCGCCGGGCTGGTCAGCACCCCCCGCCAGTCAACGGCGGGCCGGGCCGGTTGGGTCTCCGGCTGGGGCTGAACCTGTGCCGCACCGTCCTGGACCGGGGGCTGCACCTGCTCCGGCTGGACGGGCCGGGCCGCGGGCTGCTGCTGGACGACGGCCTGGGCCGGCGCCTCCGGCGCCCGGGCCGGCAGGGGGATGGTCACCCCCACCGGCAGGCACAGCCGGGCCAGCACCAGCAGCCAGAGATAGTAAAACACGGTCTTGCTCCTGATCAGGGGCCGGACCACCAGCAGCAGGCCGGTAAGGACCGACCCCAGTACCGTCAGCACCAGCAGGGTGCGCAGAAATTCCGCCATGCTATTGCCTCCTCTCTCCGTCCATCTCATCCAGCAGCTGCCGCAGCTGGGCGATATCCTCCTGATTCAGCTGATCGGCCCGCACTAGGTCGGCCACCATATTCCGGGCCGAACCGGCGTACAGCCTGTCGATGAGCTTTTTGGTGCGGCTACCCCGCACCTCCTCCCGGCTCACCAGAGGGGTGTACCAGTACACCTGCCGCTTCTCCTGGCCCACCGCCCCCTTGGCGCACAGCCGCCGCAGCAGGGTCTTGGTGGTATCCCCGTTCTTCTCCCACAGGGCCTCCTTGATCTGGCCCAGGGTACAAGGCTCCCCCGCGTCCCACAGCACCTCCATCACCTCCAGCTCGGCCTCGGTGATCTTTTCTTCCACGCTGCTCATTCCGATTCCCCCTTACACTTCCTCATAAACAAAATAGAGGTTACAGTTGTACCCTTCGCACTCTTAGGGTACAACTGTAACCTCACTTTGTCAAGGGGGTTTTTGGTTACAAATCAGCTGCAGCTCAGGGGGTAGGTGCCGGTGAAGCAGCCATCGCAGAAGCCGCAGGCGGCGTCGGGGGCGATGCGGTGGAGGTCCTCCAGGCTGAGGAAGCCCAGGCTGTCCGCTCCGATGAGCTGGCGGATCTCCTCCACAGAGTAACGGCAGGCGATGAGGTTTTCCCGGTCGGGGATGTCGGTGCCGAAGTGGCAGGGGGCGATGAAGGGGGGCGCGGAGGAGCGCATATGGATCTCTGTGGCCCCGGCCAACCGGAGGAGGGTGACGATCTGCCGGGAGGTGGTGCCCCGGACGATGGAGTCGTCGATCATCACCACCCGCCGGCCCTCCACGCAGCTTTTCAGGGGCCCCAGCTTGATGCGCACCGCCTGCTCCCGGCTCTGCTGGCCGGGGGTGATGAAGGTGCGGCCGATGTAGCGGTTTTTCACCAGGCCCACCCCGTAGGGGATGCCGGATTTCTCAGCGTAGCCCATGGCGGCGTCCAGGCCGGAGTCGGGCACGCCGATGACCACGTCGGCCTCCACCGGGCAGGCCTGGGCCAGCAGGCGGCCGGCGTTGCGCCGGGCCTGGTGGACCGACTGGCCGCAGAGCACCGAGTCGGGCCGGGCAAAGTAGATGTACTCAAAGATGCACAGATGGCTGGCGGCGTTCTCGCAGTTCTCCCGGATGGAAGTCACCTGGTCCCCCTCCACCACCACGATCTCGCCGGGCTCCACCTCCCGGACAAACTCCGCCCCCACGGCGTTGAGGGCGCAGCTCTCCGAGGCGAAGAGCACCGCCTCCCCCCGGCGGCCCATGCACAGGGGCCGAAAACCCCAGGGGTCCCGGAGGGCGATGAGCTTCTGGGGGGACATGACCAGCAGGGAGTAGGCCCCCCGCAGGCCCTTCACCGCCTGGCACACCGCCTCCTCCACCGAGGCGCAGCGCAGCCGCTCCTGGGCGATGGCGTAGGCGATGAGCTCGGAGTCGGTGGTGGTCTGGAAGATGGCCCCCCGGTACTCAAAGGCGGTGCGCAGCTGTTTGGTGTTCACCAGGTTGCCGTTGTGGGCCACCGCCAGGGTGCCTTTCACGTAGTTGAGGGTGAGGGGCTGGGCGTTCTCCCGGCGGCCGCCGCCGGTGGTGGCGTAGCGCACGTGGCCCACCGCCATGGTGCCGTTGAGCCTGTCCAGGGTATCCGGATCAAACACCTCCCCCACCAGGCCCACGTCCTTGTGGTAGGACAGCTCCCGGTCGTTGATGGCGGCGATACCGCAGGCCTCCTGCCCCCGGTGCTGCAGGGCGTACAGGCCGTAATAGGCGGTGCGGGCGCAGTCCCCCTTGGGGTCCCAGATCCCAAACAGCCCGCATTCCTCGTGGATTGACACAGCGTTTCCCTCCCAAAGTTTCCATAAAAAAAGAAAAAGGCGCCGTGGCCTCATGCCACAGCGCCTTTACTCTGACGGGCCCATTATAAGCGTCCGCCGGAGGTTTGTCAAGGCAGGCCGCCCTCAGTCGTCCTGCAAAGCGTCATAATCCATTTCGCCGGTGCGCACCTTCACCGCGTTGTCCACGTGGGTGAGGAAGATCTTGCCGTCCCCCTGGTTGCCGGTACGCAGCACCTGTTCGGCGGCCGCCACCACCAGGGCGGGATCCACCTTGGCCACCACGATGTCCACCTGGAGCTTGGGCAGCAGGTGCATGCTCATCTTGACGCCCCGGTACTGGCCCACCTTGCCCATCTGGGCGCCGCAGCCCATGACCCGGCTCACCGTCATACCGGTGACGCCGATGGCCGCCATGGCGTCCCGCAGGGCGGAGAAGCGCTCCTCCCGGCAGATAATGGTCAGCTTGGTCATGCCGCCCTGGGGATGGCCGGCGGCGGGCGCCCCTGCTAGGGTCACGGGAGTGAGGTCCTCCACATCCACCGGCTCATAGGCCACGTCCCCGCCCAGAGCGCCGGGAGCGGCGGGCAGGAAATCGGCGTAGGCGGAGGCCAGGGCGTGCTCGGCCACATCCAGGCCCACGATCTCCTCCTCGGGGGTGACCCGCAGGCCGATGGTCTTGTCAATGAGCTTGAACACAATGAGCATGGTTACTACGGCATAGGCCCCGATGGTCACCACACCCAGGCACTGGACCCCCAGGTGGTAGAAGCCGCCGCCATAAAACAGGCCGGAGGTGGTGTTGAACAGGCCGTCGGCCACGGTGCCCCAGATGCCGTTGGCACAGTGGACCGCCACCGCGCCCACCGGGTCGTCGATGTGGAGCTTGAAGTCCAGCAGCTCCACCACCAGCACCACCAGGATGCCGTCCACCGCGCCGATGAGGATGGCCCCCAGGGCGTCCACCGTGGCGCAGGGGGCGGTGATGCCCACCAGGCCGGCCAGGGAGGCGTTGAGGCACATGGACACCTCGGGCTTGCCGCCCCGCTTCCAGGTGAACACCATGCACACAAAGGTGGCCACCGCGGGGGCCAGGGTGGTGCTGCCCAGGATCTGGGCCAGCTGGGCGGTGTCGGCGGCGGCGGCGCCGTTGAAGCCGTACCAGCAGAACCACAGGATGAAGCAGCCCAGGGCGCCCAGGGTCAGGGAGTGGCCGGGAATGGCGTTGACCCGGAGGGCGCCGTCCTTCTCCTTGGTGTACTTGCCCAGCCGGGGCCCCAGCATCCAGGCCCCCACCAGGGCGGACAGGCCGCCCACCATATGGATGACCGACGAACCGGCAAAGTCCACATAGCCCAGACCCACCAGCCAGCCCTGGCCGTTCCACACCCAGCCGGCCTCAATGGGGTAGATGACGGCGCTGATCACGCCGGAATACACGCAGTAGGCCAGAAACTTGGTCCGCTCCGCCATGGCGCCCGACACAATGGTGGCCGCCGTGGCGCAGAACACCAGCTGGAAGAAAAAGTTGGACCAGTCAAAGCCGTAAAAGTCGGTGAACATCTGATATTCCGGCTTTCCGATAAGGCCGAAGAAGTAGTTCTCACTGTTCATGATGCCGTAGCCCAGCAGGATGAACACCACCGTACCGATACAGAAGTCCATCAGGTTTTTCATAATAATGTTGCCGGCGTTTTTGGCCCGGGTAAACCCAGCCTCCACCATGGCAAAGCCGCACTGCATAAAGAACACCAGCACCGCGCCCACCAGATACCATACCGACAGATCCATACGCGCTCCTCCTTCTCAAACAACAAACAAGGCGCGCGGCCGGCCCCCTTACCGGTCTGCGCGCCTTTGCACGGGTCTCTCCATAACGCCATTTTGCCGCGGCAAACACAAAGAGCGCCGCCGGTCTCCCGGCAGCGCCCTTGCATGGGCACAGTCTATGACCCGCCGCCCCCTTTGTCAACCCCTCCCGGCCAACTTCGGCACAGCGGCCAAACCGCCCCCGCCATGGGCCGGGCCCTTTTTGGAAGGTTCCACAAACTGGATACTCCCGCCCCGCAGAAATGAAAGTCCATTATATGATTCTTGCATAAACGCGCCCATATATTTGTTTTTCATTTTTGACCTGCAACACAAAAAGAACAAATTTTCACAATTCCCCTTGACATTCCTCGGTTTGGCCGGTATACTTTCGCACATAGTCGAGGACAAAGAGGTTCCCGCCATCCGGCAGGAATGTCTTTGTCCTTTCTTATTTGAAGGCACGAGAGGAGTTGCTTGCAATGTCGTTCACCAAGGAAGATATCATCCGTAAGGTAAAGGAAGAGGATATCGAGTTTATCCGCCTCCAGTTCACCGATATTTTCGGTCAGCTGAAAAATGTGGCCATCACCGCCTCCCAGATTGAGAAGGCGGTAAACAACCAGATCATGTTCGACGGCTCCTCGATTGAGGGCTTTGTCCGCATTGACGAGTCCGACCAGTACCTCTATCCCGATCTGGACTCCTTCGCGGTGTTCCCCTGGCGGCCCAGCCACGGCAAGGTGGCCCGGCTGATCTGCGACGTGTACAACCCCGACGGCACCCCCTTTGTGGGCGACCCCCGGAACGTGCTCAAGCGGGTGCTGAAAAAGGCGGCGGACATGGGGTATGACGCCTTCAACGTGGGCCCCGAGGCGGAGTTCTTCCTGTTCCAGACCGACGACGAGGGCAAGCCCACCGTCAAGACCAACGATGAAGCCGGCTACTTTGACCTGGGCCCCCTGGACCACGGCGAGGGTACCCGCCGGGAGATCTGCATGGCCCTGGAGCAGATGGGCTTTGAGATCGAGGCCAGCCACCACGAGGTGGCCCAGGGCCAGCATGAGATCGACTTCAAGTATGCCGACGCCCTCCACACCGCCGACAACATCATGACCTTCAAGCTGGCGGTGAAAACCCTGGCCCAGAAGAACGGCCTGCACGCCACCTTTATGCCCAAGCCCATTTTCGGCATCAACGGCTCGGGCATGCACACCAACATGTCCCTGTTCAAAAACGGCAAGAACGTGTTCTACGATCCCGACGGGGAGAAGGGTCTGTCCAAGGAGGCCTACTCCTTTATTGCGGGCCTGCTGGCCCACGTGAAGGGCATGGCGGCGGTGACCAACCCCCTGGTGAACTCCTACAAGCGGCTGGTGCCCGGCTATGAGGCCCCCTGCTACCTGGCCTGGTCGGCCTCCAACCGCTCCGCCCTCATCCGTATCCCGGCGGCCCGGGGCCAGGCCACCCGGGTGGAGCTGCGCTCCCCCGACCCGGCCTGCAACCCCTATCTGGAGCTGGCGGTGTGCCTGGCCGCCGGTCTGGACGGCATTGAGAAGGGCATGACGCCCCCCGCCGAAGTCACCGAGAACATCTTCGCCATGGACGACGCCGCCCGGAAGGCCCACGGCATCGACGCGCTGCCCGGCTCCCTGGACGAGGCCATCGCCGCCCTGGAGGGCGACCAGCTGATCCTGGACACCCTGGGCGACCACGTAGCCGCCAACTATATCGAGGGCAAGAAGAAAGAGTGGGACGAGTTCCGCACCCGGGTATCCTCCTGGGAGCGGGAGAAATATATCATCAACTATTGACAAGCCAGTGTGTGGCGGGGCAGGGAGTGAATGGAAATGGAACAGGTGATCGTCGCCTTTGAAAGCACCAAGAGCGCCCTTCGGGTCAAGGAGATCCTGGAGTCCAGCGGCACCGCCTCCTGCATTCTGTGCGCCTCCGCCGGGCAGGTGCGCCGCACCGTCCACAAGCTCCACATCACCGCGGTGGTGTGCGGCTTCAAGCTGGCCGACCAGCCGGCGGAGGCCCTGTTTGCCGACCTGCCGCCCTCCTGCGCCATGCTGGTGCTGGCCACCCAGAACCTGCTGGACCTGCTGCAGGACGAGGACATCTTCCGTCTGGCCTCCCCGGTGTCCCGGGGGGACCTGACGGCGTCGGTACGGATGCTGCTGCAGATGGGGCGGCGGCTGGAGCGGATCCTCCGGCCCCGCCGCTCCGAGGAGGAGCAGGCGGTGATCCGCCGGGCCAAGGAGCTGCTGATGGACCGCAACGGCATGACGGAGGAGGAGGCCCACCGGTTTTTGCAAAAGACCAGCATGGACAACAGCGCCAAAATGCTCCAGACGGCCCAGCTGGTTTTAGACAGCGCGGAAGGGGAATCATAGCAGAGACAACGCAGTCTCTCGGCGGCAGTCCGGAGGCGGGGACTGCCGCTTTTTTGATCACCTGGAAAGGGGATGCACACATGAAAACAGAAGCTTATCCGCAGGGCGGGCTGTACCGGCCCTGTTTTGAGCACGACGCCTGCGGCATCGGCGCCGTGGTGGATATCCATGGCCGGCCGGACCACCAGATCGTGGACGACGCGCTGAAGATCGTGGAAAAGCTGGAGCACCGGGCGGGCAAGGACGCCAAGGGGGAGACCGGCGACGGCGTTGGCATCCTGGTCCAGGTGTCCCACGGCTTTTTCAGCCGGGCGGCGGGGTTCCCCCTGCCCGGCCCCCGGGACTACGGGGTGGGAATGTTCTTCCTCCCCCAGGACACCCGGCGGCGCAGCCAGGTCAAAAAGCTCTTTGAGCTGGTGGCCGAGAAGGAGGGCCTGGCGTTTCTGGGCTGGCGGGCGGTGCCCGCCAATCCCGACATCCTGGGCCAGCGGGCCAGAGAGAAGATGCCCGCCATCTGGCAGGGCTTTGTCCGCCGCCCGGAAGCGGTGGCCCAGGGTCTGGACTTTGACCGGAAGCTCTATGTGGCCCGGCGGGTGTTTGAGCAGTCCTGCGGCGGGGACACCTACGTGGTGTCCCTGTCCAGCCGGACGGTGGTATACAAGGGGATGTTCCTGGTCAACCAGCTGCGGGCCTTCTACCCCGACCTGGACGACCCGGACTACCACTCCGCCCTGGCCCTGGTCCACTCCCGGTTCTCCACCAACACCAACCCGGCCTGGGAGCGAGCCCACCCCTACCGCCTGCTGGCCCACAACGGCGAGATCAACACCATCCGGGGCAATGTGGACCGAATGCTGGCCCGGGAGGAGACCATGTCCTCCAAAGTTCTGGGGGACCAGATGGACAAGGTGCTGCCGGTGGTGTCGGCGGCGGGGTCGGACTCGGCCATGCTGGACAACACCCTGGAATTTCTGATGATGGCGGGGATGGACCTGCCCCTGGCGGTGATGGCCTGCATCCCCGAACCCTGGATGGGGGACAAGACCATCTCCCGGGCCCGGCGGGACCTGTACCAGTACTACGCCACCCTGATGGAGCCCTGGGACGGCCCGGCGGCGGTGCTGTTCACCGACGGCGACATGGTGGGGGCGGTGCTGGACCGCAACGGCCTGCGGCCCTCCCGGTACTATGTCACCAAAGACGGCCGGCTGATCCTGGCCTCCGAGGTAGGCGTTCTGGACCTGCCGGCGGAGGAGATCGTGCGCAAGGACCGGCTGCGCCCCGGCCGGATGCTGCTGGTGGACCTGAAGCAGGGCCGCATCGTGGAGGACGGGGAGCTGAAAAGTGCCTACGCCGCCCGGCAACCCTACGGCGAGTGGCTGGACGGCAACCTGATCCACCTAGCCGACCTGCCCGTACCCAACAAGCGGGTGGAGCGGCACAGCCGGGAGGAGCTCCACCGGCTGCAAAAGGCCTTCGGCTACCGGTATGAGGACGTCCACGACACCATTCTGCCCATGGCCCGCACCGGCTCGGAGGCCACCGCCGCCATGGGTACCGACATCCCCCTGGCGGTGCTGGACGACGTGGACCGCCCCCTGTTCCACTACTTCCACCAGCTCTTCGCCCAGGTGACCAACCCCCCCATGGACGCCATCCGGGAGGAGATCGTCACCGACACCACGGTGTACGTGGGGGACGACGGCAACCTGCTGGAGGAAAAGGGGTCCAACTGCCGGGTGCTGCAGATCCAGAACCCCATCCTCACCTCCACCGAC
This sequence comes from Flavonifractor sp. An306, assembly GCF_002159455.1. Lineage (GTDB taxonomy): Bacteria > Bacillota > Clostridia > Oscillospirales > Oscillospiraceae > Flavonifractor. The sequence goes on along the minus strand of NZ_NFIQ01000061.1, from coordinate 9,205 downwards.
CTCATGAAGATCAAGAGCATGGACCAGTCGGGCTTCCACGTGGCCACCGTCTCCCTGCTCTACTATAAGAACACCTCCCTGGAGCGGGCGGTGAGCCAACTGGCGGTGGCGGTGGACCGGGCCTGGCGGGAGGGGGCCAATGTGGTTGTCCTCTCCGACCGGGGGGTGGACGAGAACCATGTGGCCATCCCCTCCCTGCTGGCGGTGTCCGCCATGGAGCAGTACCTCATCCGCACCAAGAAGCGCACGGCGGTGTCCATCATTCTGGAGTCCGCCGAGCCCAGGGACGTGCACCACTTCGCCGCCCTGCTGGGCTACGGCGCCCGGGCGGTGAACCCCTACCTGGCGGAGGAGACCATCGTGGAGCTCATCGAGGAGGGCCTGCTGGACAAGGACTTCCACACGGCGGTGAAGGACTACACCCAGGCCGTCCTCCACGGCATCGTAAAGATCGCCTCCAAAATGGGCATCTCCACCCTCCAGTCCTACCAGTCCGCCCAGATCTTTGAGGCGGTGGGCATCCGGCAGGACGTGATCGACAAATACTTCACCAACACCGTCTCCCGGGTGGGAGGCATCGGACTGGAGGAGATGGAGGCGGCGGTGGAGCGCAACCACGCCAAAGCCTTCGACCCCCTGGGGCTGGAGGTGGACCTGGAGCTGGACAGCCTGGGGGCCCACAAGGCCCGCGCCGGCGGCGAGGACCACCTGTACGACCCCCAGACCATCCACCTGCTCCAGCAGGCCGCCCGCCGGGGGGACTATGACCTGTTCCGCCAGTACACCCAGCGGGTGGACGACGAGACCCGGCCCCACACCCTCCGGGGCCTGCTGGACATGAAGTACGCCGACGCCCCCATCCCCCTGGAGGAGGTGGAGAGCGTGGAGGCCATCGTCAAGCGCTTCAAGACCGGGGCCATGAGCTATGGCTCCATCTCCCGGGAGGCCCACGAGTGCCTGGCCCAGGCTATGAACCTGCTGGGGGGCAAGTCCAACTCCGGCGAGGGGGGCGAGGAGCCCGACCGGCTGAAGGATCCCGCCCGCAACTCGGCCATCAAGCAGGTGGCCTCCGGCCGCTTCGGGGTGACCAGCGAGTACCTGGTAAGCGCCAGGGAAATCCAGATCAAGATGGCTCAGGGGGCCAAGCCCGGCGAGGGCGGCCACCTGCCGGCGGGCAAGGTGTACCCCTGGATCGCCAAGTGCCGCCACGCCACCCCCGGCGTATCCCTGATCTCCCCCCCGCCTCACCACGACATCTACTCCATCGAGGACCTGTCCCAGCTCATCTACGACCTGAAGTGCGCCAACCGGCAGGCCCGCATTTCCGTCAAGCTGGTCAGCGAGGCAGGGGTGGGCACCATCGCCGCCGGCGTGGCCAAGGCGGGGGCCCAGGTGGTGCTGATCTCCGGCTTTGACGGCGGCACCGGCGCGGCCCCCCGCACCTCTATCCACCACGCCGGCCTGCCCTGGGAGCTGGGGCTGGCGGAAACCCACCAGACCCTGCTTCAGAACGGCCTGCGCTCCCGGGTGGTGGTGGAGACCGACGGCAAGCTGATGAGCGGCCGGGACGTGGCCATCGCCTGCATGCTGGGCGCCGAGGAGTTCGGCTTCGCCACCGCCCCCCTGGTGACCCTGGGGTGCGTGATGATGCGGGTGTGCAACCTGGACACCTGCCCGGTGGGTGTGGCCACCCAGAACCCGGAGCTGAGAAAACGCTTCTGCGGCAAACCGGAGTACGTGGTCAACTTCATGCGCTTCATCGCCCAGGAGCTGCGGGAGCACATGGCAAAGCTGGGCGTGCGCACGGTGGATGAGCTGGTGGGCCGCACCGATCTGCTCTGCGTCCGCACCCCGGCGGTGAACCAGCGGGCGGCCACGGTGGACCTGTCCGCCATTCTGAACAATCCCTGGGCGGGGGCGGGCAAGAGCCACTTCGACCCGGCGGACGTGTACGACTTCCAGCTGGAGGACACGGTGGACCTGAAGGTGCTGGAGCCCCAGCTGGGCAGCGCCCTGTCCGCCGGGGAGTCCCGGCGGCTGAGCCTGAAGGTGTCCTCCACCCACCGGGCGGTGGGCACCATCCTGGGCTCCGACGTCACCCGGCTCCACGGAGACGCTCTCCCCGAGGACACCTTTACCATCCAGTGTACCGGCGGTGGCGGTCAGTCCTTCGGCGCCTTCCTGCCCAAGGGGGTCACCCTCCGGCTGGAGGGGGACGCCAACGACTATTTGGGCAAGGGCCTGTCCGGCGGCACTATCGTGGTCTATCCCCCCAAAAACAGCCCCTTTGACCCGTCGGAGAACATCCTGGTGGGCAACGTGGCCCTGTACGGCGCCACCAGCGGCAAGGCCTTCCTCAGCGGCGTGGCCGGCGAGCGGTTCTGCGTGCGCAACTCGGGGGCCACCGCGGTGGTGGAAGGGGTAGGCGACCACGGCTGCGAGTATATGACCGGCGGCCGGGTGGTGGTGCTGGGCCCCACCGGCAAGAACTTCGCCGCCGGCATGAGCGGCGGCGTGGCCTACGTGCTGGACGAGCAGCGGGACCTGTACCTGCGTCTGAACAAGGAGCTGGTATCCATGTCTCCCGTGACCGAGGCCCACGACGCCGCCGAGCTGCGGGAGCTGATCCAGGCCCACGCCGACGCCACCGGCTCGGCCAAGGCCCGGCACATACTGGAGCAGTTTGAGACATATCTGCCCCTCTTCAAAAAGCTCCTCCCCCACGATTACGACCGGATGCTGCGCACCATCGCCCACTTTGAGGAGCGGGGCATGAGCCGCCAGGAGGCCCAGGTGGAGGCCTTCTACGCCAACACCAGAAAGGCAGGGGAATAAGCATGGGAAAACCCACCGGATTTTTGGACGATCAGCGCCAGGGCAACCCGGCTCAGCCGCCCCTGGAGCGCATCAAGCACTATCGGGAGTTCCACCCGCCGCTAGATCGGGAGGAGCGGCGGCGGCAGGGCGGGCGCTGCATGGCCTGCGGCGTGCCCTTCTGCCAGTCGGGGGCGGTGCTGGGCGGCATGGTGTCCGGCTGCCCCCTCCACAACCTGGTTCCCGAGTGGAACGACCTGGTCTACCGGTGCCACCCCGGCCACGCCGCCCACCGGCTGCTCAAGACCAACAACTTCCCGGAATTCACCGGCCGGGTGTGTCCCGCCCTGTGCGAGGCGGCCTGCACCTGCGGCCTCCACGGGGACCCGGTGACCGTCAAAGAAAACGAGCTGTCCATCATCGAGGATGCCTGGGCCTCCGGCCGGATGGAGCCCCGGCCCCCCAGGGCCCGCACCGGCCGGAAGGTGGCGGTGGTGGGCTCCGGCCCCTCCGGCCTGGCCTGCGCCGAGCAGCTCAACCGCCGGGGCCACACCGTCACCGTCTTTGAGCGGGAGGACCGGCCCGGGGGCCTGTTGATGTACGGCATCCCCAACATGAAGCTGGAGAAGTGGGTGGTCCTGCGGCGGCTGGAGAAGATGGCCGCTGAGGGCATCCAGTTCCGCATTGGCGTGGACGTAGGCAAGGATGTGTTCCCCGAGGAGCTGCTGGCAAGCTACGACGCGGTGGTGCTGTGCTGCGGCGCCTCCCAGCCCCGGGACCTGACCGTTCCCGGCCGGGAGGCGGCGGGGGTGCTCTTCGCCGTGGACTTCCTGAAAGAGACCACCCGCTCCCTGCTGGACCACAGCCTGGCCGAGGGCACCTATCCCTCCGCCAAGGGCAAGCAGGTGGTGGTGGTAGGGGGCGGCGACACCGGCAACGACTGCGTGGGCACCTGTATCCGCCAGGGCTGCGCCGGGGTGGTGCAGCTGGAGATGATGCCCAAGCTGCCCGACAGCCGGGGAGAGAACAACCCCTGGCCGGAGTGGCCCCGGGTGTGCAAGACCGATTACGGCCAGGAGGAGGCCATCGCCCTCTTCGGCCACGACCCCCGCATTTACCAGACCACGGTGACCGGCCTGATCGCCGACAGCCGGGGCGCCCTGGAGGGGGTGACCACCGTGGAGCTGGACCGGGAGCTGAAGCCGGTGCCCGGCACCGAGCGCACCCTGCCCTGCCAGCTGCTGCTCATCGCCGCCGGGTTCCTGGGCCCCCAGGCCTACGTGCCCGAAGTGTTCGGCCTGGAGCGCACCAGCCGCTCCTGCGTCAAGACCCCGGAGGGGAGCTACGCCACCAGCGTGCCCCGGATCTTTGCCGCCGGCGACATGCGCCGGGGCCAGTCCCTGGTGGTGTGGGCCATCGCTGAGGGCCGGGCCGCCGCCCGGGAGGTGGACCAGTTCCTGCTGGACTGGGGCGGTTAAAGCCGAATCAAGTAAGAGGGACTGCCGCATATTCTCAGGAGGCGATGCCTCCGGCGGCCCACTTTCGAGTGGCCGAAAGTGGGGAAAGGCCAATTAAGGCGGGGGATTTCGATTTCCCCCGCCTTAATAATCCACCCCTTAAAACGACCAATCAGGGGGGCCTGCGGGCCCCCCTATTGGATGTACCCCCCAGGGAGGGAACTTGCGGCACCTTGCTGCGTGCGGCGGGGCCGTTACGGAGTAAGGCCCCGCCGCCGGTAAGCTGGCAGGAGAACAGCCTGGGGGAGTTTCCAAAGAGGGGGAACCGCAGTTCTCCCTCTTTGGTCGTTTTCAAGGAGGGGGTGCAGGGGGAGGGAAATCGAAATCCCTCCCCCTGCTGATTCTTTCTTCCCTTTCTCAGTGATGAGAAAGGGAACCGCCGGAGGCACGCTGTCTCACATCTGCTGGTGGAAGGTGCGCTTGATGACCTCCAGCTGCTGCTCCCGGCTGAGGCGGGAGAAGTTCACCGCGTAGCCCGACACCCGGATGGTGAGGGTAGGGTACTGCTCGGGATGCTCCATGGCGTCCAGCAGCAGCTGCCGGTTCATGACGTTGACGTTCAGGTGGTGGGCCCCCTGGATGAAGTAGCCGTCCAGGATGTTCACCAGGTTGCAGGTGCGCTCCCCGTCGCTCTTGCCCAGGGCGTTGGGCACGATGGAGAAGGTGTTGGACACCCCATCCTGGCACACCGCCCGGTAGGGCAGCTTGGCCACCGAATTGAGGGAGGCCAGGGCCCCGCTCCTGTCCCGGCCGTGCATGGGGTTGGCGCCGGGGGCGAAGGGCTCTCCCGCCTTGCGGCCGTCGGGGGTGGCCCCGGTCTTTTTGCCGTACATCACGTTGGAGGTGATGGTGAGGGCGGAGAGGGTGTGGATGGCGCCCCGGTACAGGGGGTGCTTTTTCAGCTCGGCGGAGAAGTAGGACACCAGCTCCACGGCGATGTCGTCCACCCGGTCGTCGTCGTTGCCGTACTTGGGGAAGTCCCCCTCCACTTCAAAGTCCACGGCGATGCCATTCTCGTTCCGGATCGGGCGCACCCTGGCGAACTTGATGGCGGAGAGGGAGTCGGCGGCAATGGACAGACCCGCCACGCCGAAGGCGGCCAACCGCTCCACCAGGGTGTCGTGGAGGGCCATCTGGCTGCTCTCATAGGCGTACTTGTCGTGCATGTAGTGGATGATGTTGATGGTGTCCACGTAGAGCTCCGCCACGTAGGAGAGCACCTTTTTGTAGTTGCCCAGCACCTTGGGGTAGTCCAGCACCTCGTCGGTGTCCAGCGGGATGTCGGGCACCACCTGGACGCCCTTCTTCTCGTCCACGCCGCCGTTGATGGCGTACAGCAGACTTTTGGCCAGGTTGGCCCGTGCGCCGAAAAACTGCATCTGCTTGCCCACCGCCATGGCGGACACACAGCAGGAGATGCAGTAGTCATCCCCGTACATGGGGCGCATCAGCTCGTCGCTCTCGTACTGGATGGAGTCGGTCTTGATGCTCATATCGGCGCAGTACCGCTTGAACCCCTCAGGCAGGTCCTTGCTCCACAGCACCGTCAGGTTGGGCTCGGGGGCGGTGCCCAGGTTGGTGAGGGTGTGGAGCATCCGGAAGGAGTTTTTCGTCACCAGGGTGCGGCCGTCCACCCCCATGCCGCCGATGGACTCGGTGACCCAGGTGGGGTCGCCGCCAAAGAGCCCGTTGTACTCCGGGGTGCGCAGGTGGCGCACCAGCCGCAGCTTGATGACAAACTGGTCCATCAGCTCCTGGGCCCCCCGCTCGTCCAGCACGCCCCGCTCCAGGTCCCGCTGGATATAAATGTCCAGGAAGGTGGCGGTGCGCCCCAGGGAGGTGGCGGCGCCGTTATTCTCCTTCACCCCCGCCAGGTAGGCCATATACAGGTTCTGCACCGCCTCCCGGGCGTTCTCCGCCGGTCGGGTGATGTCGCAGCCGTACCTGGCGGCCATGGCGGCCATCTCTTTTAAGGCCCGGATCTGCATCTGCACCTCCTCCCGCAGGCGGATGCGCTCGTCGGTCATGGCCCCGTCCAGCAGGTCCAGGTCCTTTTCCTTCTCCTCAATGAGAAAGTCGGTGCCGTACAGGGGCACCCGGCGGTAGTCCCCCACGATCCTCCCCCGGCCGTAGGCGTCGGGCAGGCCGGTGAGCAGCCCCGCCGACCGGGCCAGCCGGGTGCGTTTGGGATAGGCGTCAAAGACCCCCTCGTTGTGGGTCTTGCGGTAGAGGCGGAAGTGCCGCTCGATCTCCGGGTCCAGCCGGTAGCCGTACTGCTCCAGGGCGGAGATGGCGTTGCGGATACCGCCGAAGGGGTTGACGATCCGCTTCAGGGGGGCGTCGGTCTGGAGACCCACGATCACCTCGTTGTCCCGGTCGATGTAGCCGGGGGCGAAGTTGTCGATGCCGGAGACGGCGTGGGTTTCCACGTCGATGATCCCCTTCTGCACCTCCTCAATGATGAGGGCCTGGGCCTTTTTCCACACTTCCGCCGTTTTTGTGGAAATCCCGGCCAGAAAACCGGCGTCCCCGGTGTAGGGGGTGTAATTCTTCTGGATAAAATTCCGCACGTTCACCAAATGCCGCCACTCGCCGGTGCGGAAGCCCTGCCAGGCGGCGCAATTCACGTCAATGCTCATAGGTTCTCCTTTTCGCAGCAAGTCTCGTTCAGTCGTCTGTTCCAGTCCGCCAGGGCCTCCCTCTCCATGGAGGGCGTCCCCTCCAGAGGGTAGGGGATGCCCAGGGCGGCGTACTTGTGTACCCCCAGGGTGTGGTAGGGCAGCAGCTCCACCCGCCGGATGTGCCGGAGGGTGTGGAGATACCACTCCAGCCCCGCCAGGTGCTCCGCCCCGTCGGTAAGGCCGGGCACCACCACATGGCGCACCCACAGGGGGACCCCCGCCTCCTGAACCTGCTCCAGAAAGCGGTCAAAGGCCTCCATGGACCGGCCGGTGAGCTGCCGGTATCCCTCCGGGTCGTGGTGCTTGACATCCAGCAGCACCAGGTCGGTATTCTGCAAAATGGGGCCATATTCCCCCAGGCCGCAGCCCGCCGTGTCCAGACAGGTGTGGACCCCCGCCTGCCGGCACAGGGCCAGACACTCCGCCAGAAACTCCGGCTGGAGCAGGGGCTCTCCCCCGGAGAAGGTCACCCCGCCGTTTTGGCCGAAGTAGGGCTGAAAGCGGAGCAGCCGGCCGGTCAGCTGTTGGGGGGTGCAGCTCTCGCCCCCCTCCATGACCCAGGTGTCCGGGTTGTGGCAGTACCGGCAGCGCAGGGCGCACCCCTGGAGAAAGACCACCGCCCGCACCCCCGGCCCATCCACCAGGCCCATGGACTCCAGGGAGTGGATCCGGCCCAAAGTCATGTGGAACCATACCTCCTTTGCAAAAAAGAAAAGCCGACAATCCGGGCTTTCCTCGCCCAGACGGTCGGCTTTTTTCTCATCATACTCCATGTGGTGGCTCCACATTATCCGTCAGTCATATGATGTACCATTTATACCACGTCCCTCCCCTGTTTGTCAACAAAAAAGCACCCATCTTTTTTGTGCAAACCGTCAAAAACGTTTCATTTTCATTTCTCCCTCTTGTAATTTTAACCAGACGCCGCTATAATACAGTCAAGCAATGTGCGGAGGTTTTGAGAGGCGCAGAGTGGTTCAGGCTGCTTTGCGCCCTTTTTGCGCACATGATCTTGGAGGGACTGGCATGGACACACCCCAGCTTTTGGAGCTTCTGGCCGACGGACCGGTGATCGCGGCGGTGAAGGACGACAACGGCCTGAAGCGGGCTTTGCGCAGCGAGGCTCCGGTGCTCTTCCTGCTCTATGGGGACATTCTCACCATCCGGGACACGGTGGCCCAGGTGCGGGAGGCGGGCAAACGGGCGTTTGTCCATCTGGATCTGGTGGAGGGGCTGTCCGCCCGGGAGATTTCCGTGGATTTCATCGCCCGGAGCATCGCCGCCGACGGCGTGATCTCCACCAAAGCCGCCCTGACCCGGCGGGCCAGGGAGCTGGGGCTGGTGGCTATCCAGCGGATCTTCCTGCTGGACTCCATGGCCCTGAAGAATCTGGAGCGCCACGTGTCCAACGAGACCGCCGACCTGGTGGAGGTGCTGCCGGGCCTGATGCCCAAGATCATCCGCCAGCTCTGCCGGACCGCCGGCAGGCCCATCATCGCCGGAGGCCTGATCTCCGACAAGGAGGACGTCACCGGGGCCCTGGGGGCCGGAGCGGTGGCGGTGTCCTCTACCAACCCCGCTGTGTGGAGTATGTAGGACCCGTACAAGCGCATATGGATGTTTCTGGAGATTGGAGAGTGAAACAGCGCCAGCCCTTCGCCGGGGCGGGTCTGTTTTGCTCTTTTTTCGTCTGATACAATGGTTTACGGGAGGTTTTGCTATGTACGACGTTGTGATCATCGGCTGCGGCATTGTAGGCGCGGCCACCGCCTTCGAGCTGTCCAAGTACCGGCTCAAGGTAGGGATCGTGGAGCGGGAGAACGACGTGGCCTGCGGCACCACCAAGGCCAACTCCGCCATTATCCACGCCGGGTATGATCCCGTCCCCGGCACCCTCATGGCCAGGCTCAACGTCCGGGGCGCCGCCCTGGCCCGGGAGCTGTGCGCCGCGTTGGACGTGCCCTACCTGCCCTGCGGCTCCCTGGTGCTGGGCTTCTCTCCGGAGGATCAGGCCCACCTGGAGGAGCTGTACCGCCGGGGTGTGGCCAACGGGGTGCCCGACCTGGCCCTGCTGACGGGGGACGAGGCCCGTGCCATGGAGCCCAACCTCTCCCCCGCCGTCTCCGCCAGAGCCAGGCCGTACTCCCAGGGGGAGCAGATGGCGGCGGTGCGCAACGGCGCCGAGCTCCAGCT
>NZ_NFIQ01000060.1 GCF_002159455.1 Flavonifractor sp. An306 | reverse complement strand
GCTCTTCCTCCTCGGGCTCCTCCTGCCGGGTGGTGGAGTTTCCCGGCAGCCGTCAGGCCGAGCCGCCTGAGTTCCGGCCGGACGGCCCCCCGGTGGAGCGGCAGGCCGCCCCCACCCGGCAGGAGGAGCCCGAGGAGGAAGAGCAGCCGCCCCGCCGGGACGAAAAGGTGCTGGAGTTTCCGGGGGAGGAGGGCCCCGCCGCCGACAACCCCATCGCCGAAAAGCTCAACCGTCTGGTGCGCCGGGCGGACGACTACGCCTCTCATATGTACGAGGAGGAGGGGAAGGAGCACGACGAGCAGGTGCGCCGGGCGGAGGCCTATATCCCCGGCACCGACGAGGAGGAGGAACCGGAGCGGCCCCGGCGGGAGCGCCGTGCCCGCCGCCAGCCGCCTCCCGCCCCCGATCTGCCCGCCGGCGACCTGGCCCGGCGGTACAACAAAGGCCTCAAGTCCCTGGGGGTGCGGGGCACGCTGACCCTGCTGCTCTTTTTCCCCGCCCTCTACCTGTCGGTTGAGCTGCTGCCCTATCCCGCCCTGCTCACCCCCCAGATGCGGGTGTGGGCCCTGGCGGGACTCCAGGTCCTGGCCATGCTGCTGGGGCTGGACGGACTGCTCCGTGGCCTGTTCCGGGTGTTCCGGCTGGAGTTCGGCATGGACACCCTGCTGGCCTTTGCCAGCGCCGCCACCCTGGCCGACGCGCTGACCATGTTCCAGCTGGACAGCCGGGAAGGGGAGATGCCCTACTGCGCCGCCATCGTGCTGGGGCTGGCCCTGCTGCTCAAGGGCACCGCCCGCAAGCGCCGGGGCCAGCGGCTGGCCTGCCGCACGGCGGCCTCCGCCTCCCACCCCTATCTGGTGACCCTGGACGAGGGGAAATGGAACGGCCGGGAGGCCTACGCCAAGTGGTCGGGGGAGCCCATCGGCTTCGGACGGCAGATGCAGGCCAGCGACGGGGCAGAGCGGATCTTTCAGCGGGTGGTCCCCCTGCTGCTTATCGCCTGCCTGCTGCTCAGCGTGGTGGCCTCCATCGGGCGGGGGGCCCCGGAGCGGCTGCTGTGGTGCCTGTCCGCCACCCTCACCGCCTCCACCTCCCTGTCGGGTGCCCTGTGCTTCTCCCTGCCCTGGCTGCCCCTGTGCCGCCGGCTGAGCCAGTCGGGAGCCGCCATCGCCGGCTGGGACGGGGTCACCGCCACCGGCGGCAGCGGCATCCTGCTCACCGACACCGACTTCTTCCCGCCGGGCTGCGTGGCCCTCAACGGCATCAAGGTCTTTGGGGACTTCCCGGTGGACAAGGTGGTGGCCAATACCGCAAGCCTGATCAAGGAGTCGGGCTGCGGGCTGGACAAGATCTTTCACGACCTGCTCCGCTCCCAGGGCTGCGTCTACCGCCGGGTGTCCCAGTTCTACAGCTATGAGGGGGGGCTGTCCGCCCTGGTGCGGGACCAGCAGGTGCTGGTGGGCTCGTCGGCCTTCATGCACCTGATGGAGATTCCCCTGCCCCCCGGCCTCAACGTGAAAAACGCTGTGTTCTGCGCCATCGATGGGGAGCTGGCGGGCATCTTCGCCCTGAGCTATACCCTCCACGGCACTCTGGAGCCCTCCCTCAACAGCCTCATCCGCAACCGGATCACCCCCGTCATGGCCACCCGGGACTTTAACCTGATCCCCGCCATGCTCCGCCAGCGGTTCAAGCTGCCGGTGGACAAGATGGAGTTCCCAGCCGCCGAGCGGCGTATCGAGCTGTCTGACGAGGACCAGGAGCACAGCGACATCCTGACCGCCGTCCTCTGCCGGGAAGGGGTGGCCCCCTACTCCGAGGCGGTGGTGGGGGCGGTCCGGCTCCGCCGGGCGGTGCGGGTGGCCGCCGTGCTGGCCAGCCTGGGGGCGGTGGCCGGACTGGTGCTGGCCTTCTACCTCACCTTTGTGTGCTCCTATGCCTCCCTGTCCGCGGGCAACCTGCTGGTGTTCCTCATCATGTGGCTGGTGCCCACCCCGCTGATCTCCGGCATGGTCAACAAATACTGAGCCCCAAGGGCCCGTCCTCTTTCAGGACGGGCCCTTTTGCAAATCATTCATAATTTTCCTGCGGCTGTGAACAATATGTAAATCCTGCTGATAGGCCGTTGACTTTTTTCAGCGGAAGGCATACCATATGTTTCGTATAGAAAATAAATTTCGGACTACGGAGGAATAAAATTATGAAAGAGGTCAAAGAGCCGGAACAGAAACCCTCGCCGCCCAAAAAACCGCTGATTTTTTACTATTGTTTGGCCCTGATCGCCCTGATGCTCCTCAACGCCCTGTTTTTCCCCTCGGTGCTGGAGCGGCAGGTCTATGAGGTGCCTTACAGCCAGTTCCTCACCATGGTGGACAGCGACCAGGTGAGCCAGGTGGCCCTGGATGAGGACAGCCGGGAGACCATCTTCATCGGCACCGATGAAAACGGCCGGGAGGGGTATTACAAGACCGGCGTGTGGCCGGACGACGGCCAGCGGCTGCTCAATCAGCTGCGGGAGGACCCGGACATCGTCTTTACCGCCGAGATTCCCACCCAGGCCAACCCCATCATCTCCTTCCTGGTGAGCTGGATTCTGCCCATCTTCTTCTTCCTGCTCATCGGACAGCTGCTCTCCCGCTTCATGATGAAGCGGATGGGGGGCGGCATGCCCGGCGGCATGGGCAACGCCATGACCTTCGGCAAGGCCAACGCCAAGATTTATGTGGAGGAGGCCTCCACCGGGGTGTCCTTTGCCGACGTGGCGGGCCAGGATGAGGCCAAGGACGCTCTGATGGAGGTGGTGGACTTTCTCCACAACCCCCAGAAATACGCCGAGATTGGCGCAAAACTGCCCAAGGGTGTGCTGCTGGTGGGCCCGCCGGGTACCGGCAAGACCCTGCTGGCCAAGGCGGTGGCCGGGGAGGCCAAGGTGCCCTTCTTCTCCATCTCCGGCTCGGAGTTTGTGGAGATGTTCGTGGGCATGGGGGCCGCCAAGGTGCGGGACCTGTTCAAGCAGGCGGGGGAGAAGGCCCCCTGCATCGTGTTCATCGACGAGATTGACGCCATCGGCAAGAAGCGGGACACCGGCGGCTACGGTGGCAACGATGAGCGGGAGCAGACCCTGAACCAGCTGCTGGCCGAGATGGACGGCTTCGACTCCAGCAAGGGCGTGGTGCTGCTGGCGGCCACCAACCGGCCCGAGAGCCTGGATCCCGCCCTCATGCGGCCCGGCCGGTTTGACCGCCGGGTGCGGGTGGAGCTGCCCGACCTCCAGGGCCGGACGGCTATCCTGAAGGTCCACGGCAAGCATGTGCATATTGACGGCGATGTGGACTGGGACGCCATTGCCCGGGCCACCGCCGGGGCCTCCGGCGCGGAGCTGGCCAACATCGTCAACGAGGGCGCCCTCCGGGCGGTGCGGCAGGGCCGCAAGACCGTGACCCAGGCCGACCTGGAGGAGAGCGTGGAGACCGTCATCGCCGGCGCCCAGCGGAAAAACGCCGTCATCTCCCCGGAGGAGAAGAAGTTGGTGTCCTACCACGAGGTGGGCCACGCCCTGGTGGCCGCCCTCCAGACCCACTCCGCCCCCGTGACCAAAATCACCATCATTCCCCGCACATCCGGGGCCCTGGGCTACACCATGCAGGTGGACCAGGGGGAGCGCAATCTCATGAGCCGGGCGGAGCTGATCAATAAGATTGCCACCTTCACCGGCGGCCGGGCCGCCGAGGAGCTGATCTTCGGGCCGGACAACGTCACCACCGGCGCCTCCAACGACATCGAGCAGGCCACCAAGCTGGCCCGGGCCATGATCACCCGCTACGGCATGACCGAGCAGTTCGATATGGTGGCCCTGGAGACGGTACAGAACCAGTACCTGGGGGGCGACACCTCCCTGACCTGCTCCGCCGAGACTGCCGCGGAGATCGACAAGCAGGTGGTGGCCACCGTAAAGGCCGCCCACCAGAAGGCCCTGGCCATGTTGAAGGACCACCAGGATCAGCTCCACAGGCTGGCGGGCTATCTGCTGGAAAAGGAGACCATCACCGGCGAGGAGTTCATGTCCCTGCTGGAGGAGAAATAAGGACAAAAACTCCGCCCCGCAATGTTGCGGGGCGGAGTTTTGTCACAGAAGGGAGAGTTCCTTCCACAGCTTTTGCTGGTTGGGGAACATCCGCCGGGGGGGCGTGCGTTTGGCGTACCGGCGCGCGGTCTCCTGCCGCCGGGGAGGGGGGAGAAAGGCCACCAGCGGCTGGGCCCGCCCCTCAAAGGCCGCCAGGGAAAAGGCAATGTTGTTGTCCGCCGGGATGGGGTAGAACAGCATCAGCTCCAGAGCCTGAGCCGCCAGCTCCCCGGCCTCCTCCGCCGGACAGTCTGCCAGCAGCCCGGCCAGGGTGGCCACCTGCTGGGTGAGGGCGGCGTCAAATTCTTCCACCGCGTAGGCCACCCTGAGATTTCCCTGGGAGCGGAAGAAACGGCCCATGACCTCCCCCACGCTGGAGGCCTGGCTCTTTTCCAGCTTCTGAATAAAGGCGTCGTAGCAGCCGCGCAGCTCCTCCAGCGCCTGGGGGGCGGTCAGGGATTGGGCTTGGTCCATGGAGATCCCTCCTTTTTTCACATTATAGCGGCCCGGTGTGGAAAAAACAAGGCCCCGGCAAAAGCCGGGGCCTTGCTGCTGTGGGGGTACTTATGCCTGAGCCGCCACGTAGTCGGCGAACATCTGCTCGGCCTCGTCGGCCTTCTCGCCGATGAAGAAGAACACATAGCCGTCCTTGATCACGGTGCGGGCGTCCTCCACCTTGGGCAGGTGCTGGGACAGGTACCAGGAGAAGGTGTCCTCCTGGCTCTGACGGTAGGCCTCCAGAGCGTCGGTGACCACCTTCTCGTCGGCCCCCTCGGCCAGCTTGCCCACAATGATGGTGTCAGGGCTGGTGATCATGGGGAAGAAGGCCACCACCTGCTCAAACTGGTCCACGGGGAACTGGTAGGCCTCGGCCAGGGTCTCCTCATCGGTGCGCATGCCATACATCTCACTGTTTTCCATAATGGAGTAGGCCAGCTTCACCATGGGGTCGTTGTTGGGGGTGGTGATGGTGACAGAGCTGTCCTCCACGGTGACGGAGAAGCCCTCCAGCCCCTCCAGCACAGCGGCGGGCACGTAGGTCACGCCGCCCACGACCTCGGCGGTGGTGTTCACCGCCACGTCGTTGACCAGGATGGTGTTGGCCTCGAACTGGACGGTGATCTTGTCCTGGCCGAAGTTGAACCAGCCCTCGTTGTTCTCCTCGTCCCAGTAGGCGGAGCCGTGGTCGGCCTCGGCCACCAGGCGCATGGGCAGCAGGTCGGCCCGGCTGGCGGCGGGCACGCCGGTGGTGTCCAGCGTCTCCCCGTTCAGGGTGATGGAGGTGGCGTAGGCGTTGGGATTGGGGGAGATCAGCAGGTCCTCCGCGGCAAAGGCGGGGACGGTCATGGCCCCGGCCAGAGCCAGGGTAAGGGCGGCGGCGCCGAGTTTTTTCATAGCAAATTCTCCTTTGCGGTTTCATATAACAGTCACATAGACGAGCGGCAGTTGAAAAAGTTCCCTCTTTGGCCAAAAATTTTTAGCCCAGCCGGGGCGGCTTGCGCGCCGCCCCGTTTTCTGGTACAATAAAGAGTAAATACACGATGATATGGGACGAAAGGTGGCGAAAAAACCATGAATGGCGCGCTGATGCTCATTGGAGCCGTCATCCTCATCTGCATTCTGATGGACCGCTTTCTGGAAAAGCTGGCGGTGCCGTCTCTGCTGATTTTTCTGGGACTGGGCATGTGTTTCGGGGAAAACGGCCTGTTCCGCATTCCCTTTGACGACTATGCGGGGGTCAACCTCATCTGCTCCTTCAGCCTGGTCATCATCATGTTTTACGGCGGCTTCGGCACCAACCTGAAGGCCGCCCGGCCGGTGGCGGTGCAGGCGGGAGTGCTGGCCACCCTGGGGGTGGCGGGCACCGCCGGAGCGGTGGGCCTCTTTGCCCACCTTGCGCTGGAGCTGCCCTGGCTGGAGAGTATGCTCATCGGCTCGGTGATCTCCTCCACCGACGCCGCCTCGGTGTTCAGCATCCTCCGGTCCAAAAAGCTGGCCCTGAAGCACCACACCGACTCCCTGCTGGAGATGGAGTCGGGCTCCAACGACCCCATCTCCTATATGCTTACCACCGTGGTGCTCACCATGCTGGCGGGCCGGGACCTGTCCCTGCCCCTGCTGCTGGCCAAGCAGCTGCTGCTGGGGGCGGGAGCCGCCTGGCTGCTGCGGCAGGACCTGTTTTCCTCCCAGCAGAGCCGGACGGTGTGCCTGTTCGCCGTCATGCTGCTGGCCTACGCCCTGCCGGCGGTGGCGGGGGGCAACGGCTACCTCAGCGTGTACCTGTGCGGCATCTGGCTGGGCAACACCAATCTGGTGGAAAAGCGCTACCAGGTCTACTTTTTCGGCGTGCTCACCCACGTGGCCCAGGTGCTCATCTTCTTCCTGCTGGGCCTGCTGGTCACCCCGGTGCAGCTGCCGGCGGTGCTGCTGCCCGCCCTGGCTATCATGGCCTTCCTTACCCTGGCGGCCCGGCCCCTGGTGTGCGCCGTGCTGCTGCTCCCCTTCCGCGCTCCCTGGGGGCAGATCGGGGTCACCGCCTGGGCGGGGCTGCGGGGGGCGGCCTCCATCGTGTTCGCCATCTCCGCCGTCCTCAGCGGTATCGACATGCAATACGACCTGTTCAACCTGGTGTTCTGCGTGGTGCTGCTGTCCATGGCCATTCAGGGTACCCTGCTGCCCTGGGTGGCGGGCAGGCTGTCCATGACGGATCAGAGCGCCGATGTGGGCAAGACCTTCACCGACTACCAGGAGGAGAGCGACATCGACTTTGTGGAGGTCCGGCTGGACGCCGGCCATCCCTGGTGCGGCCAGGAGCTCAGCGCCCTGAGGCTGCCCGCCCAGCTGCTGGTGGCTATGGTGGACCGGGGCGGGACAGCCATCGTCCCCCGGGGAGACACCCGCGTGCAGGAGGGGGACCGGCTGGTGCTGGCCGCCCGGGCCTTTGAGGGGCGGGGGAACCTTTCTTTGCGTGAGGTGGCGGTGGACCGGGGCCACAAGTGGGCCAACCAGTCCGTCAGCCAGATTGCAACAGGAAAGCCCCGCCTGATCATCCTGATCAAGCGGGGCCTGGAGACCATGATCCCCACCGGCAGCACCGTGCTCCAGCCGGGGGACATGCTGGTGGTGGCCGAGGCGGAGGAGGCCCGCTGAGCAGCCGCTATTTGCCCACCGGGGCAAAGGAGGCCCGCACCAGAGCGGCCAGCTCCCCAGGCGCCAGCTCCACCTGGCAGCCGATTTTCCCAGCGCTCACCGTGACGGTGGGTAGGTTTTCCACACTCTGGTCCAGAACGGTGGGAAACTGCTTCTTCATCCCAATGGGGGAGCACCCCCCGTGGATATATCCGGTGAGGGGGAGCAGCTGGGCCTGCTTGATCATCTCGATGGACTTTTCCCCCACCGCCTTGGCGGCCGCCTTCAGGTCCAGCTCCTTCAGGACCGGGATGACGAATACATAATACTTTTTGCTGGCCCCCTGGGTCACCAGGGTCTTGCATACCGTGGCCGGGTCCTTCCCCAGCAGCGCGGCGGCGGTGCCGCCGTCCAGCGACCCCTTGGGGTCAAACCAGTGGGGGGTATAGGCCGTCTTTTTCTGGTCCAGCACCCGCATGACGTTGGTCTTTTCTTCCGACATGGTTGCATCTCTCCTGTGATCTGGTATAAGATAAGGACATCTTACTACAACAGAGGAGAGGATGCAAATGCTGGATACCCAGGGATGCCGGGGGCAGCTGCTGAACATTGCCCAGCGGCTGCTGTCCATTGACAGCCCCAGCGGTTTTACTCATAACGTGGTGCGGGAGGCCGAGCAGATCGCCCGGGACCACAGCTACGCCACCCGGCGCACCAACAAGGGCTCCCTCATCGTGTCGGTGCCCGGCCGGGAGAAGGGAAAGACGGTGGGCCTGTGCGCCCACATCGACACCCTGGGGCTGATGGTGCGCTCCATCACCGACGACGGGATGCTGATGATCACCAAGGTGGGAGGGCCCATTCTGCCCACCCTGGACGGGGAATACTGCCGGATCTATACCCGGGATGGGAAGAAATACACCGGCACCATTCTGTCCCTGTCCCCCGCCGCCCACGTCTTTGACGACGCCGCCACCCGGCCCAGGGACGAGAAAAATCTGGCGGTGCGCATTGACGAAAAGGTGAAGAGCAAGGCCGACGTGGAGGCTCTGGGCATCGCCGCCGGGGACTTTGTGTGCATCGACCCCAAAACCACCGTCACCGAGAGCGGATTTCTCAAATCCCGGTTCATCGACGACAAGGGCAGCGCCGCCTGCCTGCTGGTGCTGCTGCGGCTGATGCACTTTGCCCAGGTGCGCCCCCGGTACGATACCCAGGTGTGCTTCACCGTCCACGAGGAGGTGGGCCACGGCGGGGCCACCCTGCCGCCGGTGGACGAGCTGCTGGCGGTGGACATGGGCTGCGTGGGGGACGATCTGAACTGCACGGAATATCAGGTGTCCATCTGCGCCAAGGACAACAACGGCCCCTATGACTATGAAATGGTGAGCCGCCTGGTATCCCTGGCCAAAGAGAACGGGGTGGACTACGCTGTGGATATCTATCCCCACTACGGCTCCGACGTGGCGGCCGCCTGGCGCGCCGGTATGGACGCCAGAGGGGCCCTGATCGGCCCTGGCGTCCACGCTTCCCACGGCATGGAGCGGACCCACTTCGACGGGCTGAAGGCCACGGTTGATCTGATTGGCCTCTACCTGGAGCTGGGCTGACAAGACGGATGCATACAAGCGGGCCTGCCGGAAACGGACAGGCCCCTTGTCATAATGTACGGTATTTGATATAATAAAGGGTAATTTTGAGTGCGGGAGGGCAGTGCTGCCTATGAAATACAAACAGTGGAACCGGGCGTCCTGCCCGCTGGAGCGCAGACGGGTGCTGGAGGAGGCGGGCTTTACCGCCCTGGCCGCTCTGGCCCTGTACGCCAGAGGTCTGGACACCCCGGAGAAGGCGGCGGCCTTCCTGGCGGCGGACCGGGGCCAGCTCCAGGATCCCATGGAGATGCGGGACATGGACCGGGCGGCCGGACGGGTGGCCCAGGCCCTGGAACGGGGAGAGCGCATCGCGGTCTACGGCGACTATGACGTGGACGGCATCACCTCCACCTGCCTGCTGACGGATTTTCTCCGGCGGGAAGGGGGAGAGGTGCTCCCCTATATCCCCGACCGGCTGGAGGAGGGCTACGGCCTGAACCGGGAGGCGCTGGACACCCTCTGTCAGGAGGGGGTGCGCCTGGTGGTGACAGTGGACTGCGGCATCACCGCCGTGGAGGAGGCCGATTACGCCCGGGAGCTGGGAATGGACCTGGTGATCACCGACCACCATGAGTGCAAGGCCCAGCTCCCCCGGGCGATGGCGGTGGTGGACCCCCACCGGAGCGACTGCCCCTATCCCTTCAAGTGCCTGGCGGGAGTGGGGGTGGCCCTGAAGCTGGTGCTGGCCCTGGGCGGGCCGGACCGGCAGCGGGAGCTGCTGGAGCGGTACGCCGACCTGGCGGCCATCGGCACGGTGGCCGACGTGATGAACCTCGCCGGGGAGAACCGCACCATTGTGCGCCTGGGGCTGGAGGTCCTGCGCCACACCGCCCGGCCGGGGCTGAAGGCCCTGCTGCGGCAGGCGGGCATGGAGGAGCGGCCCCTCACCTCGGTGGCCATCGGCTACACCCTGGCCCCCCGGCTCAACGCCTCCGGCCGGATGGGACGGGCCAATCTGGCGGCGGAGCTGCTGCTCACCGCCGACCCCGCCCGGGGGGAGGAGCTGGCGGTGGAGCTGTGCCAGCTCAACCGGGAGCGGCAGGCCATCGAGGCGGAGATCTATGACCAGTGTATCCCCTTGGTGCAGGCCCTGCCCCAAAACCGGCGGTATGCGCTGGTGCTGGCCGGGGAACAATGGCATCAGGGGGTGGTGGGCATTGTGGCCTCCCGCCTGGCGGACCGGTATTCCTGCCCCACCTTCATGATCTGCCTGCAGGACGGGAAGGGGAAGGGCTCCTGCCGATCCTTCGCCGGGTTCAACCTGTTCGCCGCCCTGGAGCACTGTACCGATCTGCTGGAAAGCTTCGGCGGCCACGCGCTGGCGGCGGGCTTCACCATTCTGGAGGAGAACATCCCCGCCTTCGCCCAGGCCATGAACGACTATGTATGCGCCTGCACCGGCGGGAAAGAGATGGTGGCCGCCCTGGACATCGACGCCGAGGTGGAGGACCTGGACCTGCTCACGCTGGAGGAGGTGGAGGGCCTGGACCTGCTGGAGCCCTGCGGGGCCGGCAACCCCAAGCCGGTGTTCTCCCTGTCCGGCTGCATGGTCACCGCCCTCAGCGAGGTGGGCGGCGGTCGGCACCTGAAGCTGAAGCTGTCCGCCGGGGGACGGAGCTTGGACGCCATCTTCTTTTCCACCACCGCGGCGGAGGCCGGGGTGGCGGTGGGGGAGCGGGTGGACGCGGCCTTTACCCCCCAGGTCAACGAATACCGGGGCTGGCGGTCGGTCCAGCTCCAGCTGTGCGACCTGCGGCCCGCCCTCACCCGGGCCCAGGCCGAGCGGGCGCTGTACGAGAAGTTCCGCCGGGGGGAGAGCCTGACCCCCGCGGAGGCGGCCGCCCTGCTGCCCAGCCGGGAGGAGTTTGTGGTGCTCTGGCGCTATCTGCAGGGCCACGCCCAGCCCAACCCCCTGGAAGAGACCGCCCACCGGCTGGCCCGGAACATCGCCCGCTCCGCCGGAAAGCGGGAGACCGTGATGCGCACCCTGGTGTGCCTGGAGGTCTTTGACGAGCGGGGGCTCATCCAGCTCGAGCACACCACCGACCATCTCCATATCGCCCTGTGCCCGGTGGAGGGCAAGGTGGACCTGGAGGCCTCCTGGATCCTCCGCCGCCTGCGGGAGATGGGCGGCCTGTCCCGGTGAGCCCTATTTCAAGAAACAGGAGGTGCCTGTATGGACCCCATTCTGGAGCGCTATCAGGCGCTGGAAGATAAAATCAAAAGCTATAACCCGTCCCTGGACGCCCAGCGGCTGTTCAACGCCTTTACCTTTGCCGACAACGCCCACTCCGGCCAGCTGCGCAAGGACGGCTCGCCCTACATCACCCACCCCCTGGCGGTGGCCGAGATCGTGGCCGAGCTGGAGCTGGACACCGACTCCATCATCGCCGCCCTCCTCCACGACTGCATTGAGGACACAGGGGTGACCCATGAGGAGATTGCCAAGCTCTTCGGCGCCACGGTGGCCGACCTGGTGGAGGGTGTCACCAAGCTGACGCGGGTGCAGTATACCTCCAAGGAAGAGGAGCAGATGGAGAACCTGCGCAAGATGCTCATGGCCATGGCCAAGGACATCCGGGTGATCCTCATCAAGATCTGCGACCGGCTGCACAACATGCGCACCATGGAGTACCAGTCCCCCAGAAAGCAGCGGGAAAAGGCCCTGGAGACCATGGAGATCTACGCCCCCATCGCCCACCGTCTGGGCATGCAGCGCATCAAGTGGGAGCTGGAGGACACCTCCCTGCGCTACCTGGACCCGGTGGGCTACAAGGAGATCGCCGACGAGCTGGCCGCCCGGTCCGCCGCCCACGAGGAGTTTATGGCCTCGGTGCAGAAGCGCATCCAGGACCGGCTGGACGCCGAGGGCATCCGCTGCACCATCTACGGCCGGGTGAAGCACGCCTACTCCATCTACCGCAAGATGTACGCCCAGAACAAGACCATGGACGAGATCTTCGACCTGTACGCCTTCCGGGTGATCGTGGACGACATCCCGGAGTGCTACAATGTGCTGGGCGTGATGCACGACATGTTCAAGCCGGTGCTGGGCCGGTTCAAGGACTACATCGGCACCCCCAAGCCCAACGGCTACCAGTCCCTCCATACCACCGTGTTCGGCCGGGAGGGCATCCCCTTCGAGGTGCAGATCCGCACCTGGGACATGCACCGCACCGCGGAATACGGCATCGCCGCCCACTGGAAGTACAAGCAGGGCATGGCCAACGCCAAGCTGGGCACCGAGGCCGCCTTCGAGTGGGTGCGCAAGCTGCTGGAGAGCCAGCAGGACGTGGACGCCGAGGAATTTGTGCGCACCATGCGGGTGGACCTGTTCTCCGACGAGGTGTTCGTGTTCACCCCCCGGGGGGACGTGATCAACCTGCCCGCCGGAGCCACCCCCATCGACTTTGCCTACAACATCCACTCCGCCGTGGGCAACCACATGACGGGGGCCAAGGTCAACGGCCGGATGGTCACCTTCGACACCCAGCTGAAAAACGGCGACATTGTGGAGGTCATCACCTCCAAGTCGGCCCACGGCCCCAGCCGGGACTGGATGAAGATCTGCAAGTCCAACGAGGCCCGCAACAAGATCCGTCAGTGGTTCAAAAAGGAGCGGCGGGAGGAGAACATCGCCACCGGCCGGTCCTCCTTCGAGTCAGAGCTCAAGCACATGGGCCTGTCCCTGGCGGCCATCACCGCCGAGGACGTGCTGCCCTTTATTTTGAAAAAGGTGCGCTTCGGTTCCCTGGACGAGCTGTACGCCGCCATCGGCTACGGCGGTATGTCCGCCCAGAAGGCGGTGGTGCGGGTCAAGGACGAGATGGCCCGGCTCAACCGCCTCCACGCCGAGCAGGCCGCCGCCGAGCGGGAGATGCCGGACGATTCCATTTACCCCGCCACCGGCAATCCGCCCCCCGCCCCCATGAAAAACGGCAAGAAGGACCAGAGCGGCATCATTGTGGAGGGCATCGACAACTGCCTGGTGAAGTTCGCCAAGTGCTGCACCCCCGTGCCCGGGGACCCGGTGGTGGGCTTTATCACCCGGGGCTTCGGCGTGTCGGTCCACCGCTGCGACTGCCCCAACGCCGACCCCGCCCGGCGCAAGCCGGAGGAGGCGGGCCGGTGGGTGCAGGTCCGCTGGGCCGAGGGAGAGCTGGCCTCCTACCGCACCAGCCTGGAGATGTCCGCCAAGGACCGGGACGGCCTCACCCTGGACGTGGCTATGGTCCTGTCGGCGGCCAAGGTCAAGACCACCAGCCTGTCCGCCCGGTCCATGCCCGACGGCTACGCCAACGTGAACATCGTGCTGGAGGTGAAAAACCAGTCCGAGCTCACCGCCGTCATCAACAAGCTGGGCCAGATCCAGGGCGTGTACCAGGTCAAGCGGGCGGCCGGATAGGCGCGCCGCCGTAAAGGAGAGAGATTATGACCAGCCAAGCCAATACCACGGACCCCATCCTGGACGCGCTGGTGTCCCAGTGCTTCCGGGGGGGCGAGGTGCTCCTGCGGGAGCTCCGCCTCACCCCAGAACAGGCCCGCCGCCTGGCGGCGGACTACCCGGCCCGGGTGGAGCCCCTGGGCCAGGATTGGTATGAGATCAGCTTTCAGGAGGCGAGTTGTTTTTATGTCAACTGAGTTTGTGCCCGTGCTGCTGGGCGCGGATATCAACGCCTACAGCATGGCCCGGGCCTTCCATGAGGCCTACGGGGTAAAGAGCGTCGTGTTCGGTATGTTTGCCGCCAGCGTGTGCGCTGGCAGCAAGATCATCGACTACCGCATCCGGCCCAACAACGACACCGTGGGGCAGGTGCTGAAAAACGTGTCCGAGGTGGCCAGGGAGCACCCGGACAAGAAGATTCTGGTGCTGGGCTGCGGGGACAACTACCTCAACGCCATCTCCGCCAATCTGCCCAACTATCCGGAGAACGTCATCGCCCCCTATGTGGAGCTCTCCGTGCTGGAGGGGCTGATCCACAAGGAGAAATTTTACGAGCTGTGCGACAAATATGGCATCGATCACCCCGCCACCGTGGTATACCATAAGGGTATGGGCCACAGCTTTGCCCTGCCTTTCAGCGGTCCCTTTGTGGTCAAGCCCGCCGAGTCGGACACCTACTGGAAGCACCCCTTCCCCACCCAGAAGAAGGCCTATGTCCTCCAGACCCGGGAAGAGGTGAACCAGGTCATCGACCAGATCTATGAGGCGGGGTATGAGGACGCCCTGATCATCCAGGACTTCATCCCCGGGGACGACAGCTACATGCGGGTGGTTACCAACTACTCCGGCGCCGACGGCAAGGTGCGGCTCATGTGCGTGGGCCACGTGCTGCTGGAGGAGCACACCGGCCATGCCATCGGCAATCACGCCGTCATCATCACCGAGCCCGAGCCTGAGCTGTGCGAAAAGCTGAAAAGCTTCCTGGAGGCCATTCAGTTCACCGGCTTCTCCAACTTCGACATCAAGTACGACCAGCGGGACGGCAAGTTCAAGGCCTTTGAGATCAACTGCCGCCAGGGCCGGAGCAACTACTATGTCACCGGCGCGGGGTACAACCTGGCCAGGTACCTGGTGGAGGACCGCATCGAGGGCAAGCCCTGTGAGCTTACCATCACCAAAAACCGCCATCTGTGGTGGGTGATCCCTCCCAAGGTGGCCTATGATTATGTAAACCCCAGATATCATGAGGAAATGCAGGCCCTGCGGGCCCACAACGCCGTGGTCAACCCTCTGTTCTACAACAAGGACAACGGCCTGATCCACAAACTGCGGATTTTAAAGGGCCAGCGGCGGTATGTGGGCTGGTATGCCTCCTGCATGGAAAAGGTGAGATAATGGAACAACGCCTCGGCATCCTGGGGGGTATGGGACCCCAGGCCACCCAGGATTTTTACCAGCGGATTTTGGACCGCACCGACGCCGCCTGCGACCAGGAGCACCTGCCCACCCTGATCTGGAGCGACACCGCCATGCCCGACCGCACCGCCGCCATTTTGGGGGGCGACGCGGAGGGCTGCTTCCAGCGGCTGCTGGCAGGGGGCAGGCTGCTGGAGCGGGGGGGCTGCACCGTGCTGGCCATCCCCTGCAACACCTCCCACTACTTTGCCGACCGGCTGCAGGGAGAGCTGTCCCTCCGCCTCATCCACATGCCCCGGGAGACCGTGGGGGTGCTGGCGGAGGAGGGAAAAAAGAAGGTGGGCATCCTGGCCACCGACGGTACCGTCCGCACCGGCATCTATCAGAAGGAGTGCGACGCCCGGAACATTGAGGCCCTCTCCCCGCCGGAGGACATCCAGAAGCTGGTTATGAGCATCATATACGACGAGATCAAGCGGGGCGAGACCGGCTCCCGGGAGAAATTCGCCGCCATCGACCGCTGGCTCCGGCAGGCGGGCTGCGACGGGGCCATCCTGGGCTGCACGGAGCTTTCCGTCTACCGCACCTACCACGGCCTGCCCGACTACTACCTGGACGCCATGGACGTGCTGGCCCAGCGGTGCATCACCGCCTGCGGCTACAAGCTGCGCCTGGTGTAAGGCGGCCGGGCAAGGGAGCCCAGATAAAGCCCCGCCTGAAAGGCGGAGCGGAAAACCGCCTCCTCTTTGCGCTGACCCGCCAGGGCGGTCATACCTTGATAGTCCCGCAGATGGGACGCCTGTTCCGGGGGGAGCGTCTGGAGCAGCGTGTCGTACTGCAGGGCTGCGTACCGCAGATTTTCCCCGTACTCCGGGTCCTTTATCTCCAGATGGTCCAATATGTCGGTATAGATATGCCGCAGAAAGTCATCCATTGTATTTCCTCCAATTGGGTGATACTCTGATTATAGTTCCCCCAAATGGGTGATGTCAAGAGGTGTACTATGGAAATCTTAGGACAACGGCTGCTGCTGCTGCGAAAGCAAAAGGGACTTGCCCAAAAAGATGTGGCGGAGGCGGTGGGGATCTCGTTTAATTCCTATTGCCGTTACGAAAAGAATGAGCGGGAGCCCATGGCGCCCACCATTGCAGCCTTGGCGGACTTCTTTGGGGTCAGCGCCGACTATCTGCTGGGGCGCACCGAGCAGCCGTAACATTCTTACATTTTCACATGGTGGTGAAGAAACATGAGCAACACCCGCCTGCCTTTGGGCGACTATGTGCAGCTGCTGCTGCGCCATGACCTGCTGGCCGACCAGGGGCCCATCCCCGCCGACCTGACCGCTCCGGTGTCCCTGGTGTCCTGCGACTCCCAGGTGGTGATCCCCCGCACCCTCTTTGTGTGCAAGGGGGCCAAATTCAAGGAGGACTACCTGCGCCAGGCCATGGACAGCGGGGCCTTTGTGTATGTCAGTGAGCAGCCCTACCCCAATATCCCCCTGCCCTGCCTGCGGGTGACCGATATCCGGCGGGCCATGGGCCTGCTGGCCGACTTCTTCTACGGCCATCCCTCGGGCAAGCTGTCCATCACCGGCATCACCGGCACCAAGGGCAAGACCACCACGGCCTACTATATCAAGTCCATTGTGGACACCTGGCTGGCCGCCCGGGGCCACCGGGAGAGCGCGCTGCTGTCCACCATCGTCACCGACGACGGGGTGGAGCGCAAGACCGCCAAGCTCACCACCCCCGAGCCCCTGGATCTGCAGCGGCACCTGTCCAACGCCGTGTCCGCCGGGTCGGACTACCTCACCATGGAGGTCTCCTCCCAGGCGCTGAAGTACGGCCGGGTCATCGGGGTGGACCTGACGTGCGCGGTGTTTCTCAACATCGGCGAGGACCACATCTCCCCGGTGGAGCACCCCGACCTGGAGGACTACCTCCAATCCAAGCTGCTCATTTTCAAGCAGGCGAAAACCGCCTGCATTTCCATGGACTGCGACCACGCCGACCAGGTGGCGGCGGCCGCCGCCCGGTGTGAGCGGGTGCTCACCTTCTCCCAGAAGAATCCCGCCGCCGACGTGTATGGTACCAACGTGCGCAAGGAGGGCAACCGGATCGCCTTCCACGTCCGTACCCCCCGGTACGAGGGGGAGCTGGCCATTTCCACCCCCGGCCTGTTCAATGTGGAAAACGCCCTGGCCGCCGTGGCCGTGGCGGAGGCCTACCACATCCCCTATGAGACGGTGGAAGAGGGCCTGCTGAAGGCCTTTGTCCCCGGCCGCATGGAGCACTACACCAGCGCGGACAACCAGATTTCCGTCATTGTGGACTACTCCCACAACGGCATGAGCCTGCGCAACGCCCTGCGGTCTGTGCGGACGGAGTACCCCGACCGCCAGCTGACGGTGCTCTTCGGCTGCACCGGCGGCAAGGGCATCGACCGCCGGGAGGGCATGGGCAACGCCGCCGGGGAGTTTGCCCACCGGATCATCCTCACCGAGGACGACCCCGGCCCGGAGGAGGTGGAGGACATCTGCGCCGACATCGGGGTGTTCCTCAAGCGCTGGAACAAGGACTATACCGTGATCCCCAACCGGGAGCGGGCGGTGGAGACCGCCATTCTGGAGGCCCAGCGTCCCGCCGTGGTGCTGCTGGCGGGGAAGGGGTGCGAGGTCTACCAGAAGCGGAAGAACGGCCCGGAGCCCTGTATCCCCGACGGCACCCTGGCCCAGCACGCCCTGGAGAAATACGACCGTGAACGGTCTTGATAAGGCTTTTGCCGCCGCAGGCGCCGCCGCCTGGGGCGGCTTGCCGTTTTCAGAACTGGCGGAGGACATGACCCGGGAGGCCGTGAAGAAGGCGGAGGAGTTGTGTCCCAACCCCCGGACCGTGCTGGTGGCCGCCTTCCCCTATTACGCCGGGGAGCGGGGGGGCAACCTGTCCCTCTACGCCCGGGGACTGGATTATCATACCGTGGTCACCCGAAGGTTGAATACGGTTTGTGATTTTTTGAAGGAAAAATACGAAAATGGCCGGTTTCTGCCCGCCGCCGACAATTCCCCCCTGCCGGAGCGGCAGGCGGCCTGGCGGTGCGGCGTGGGCATGCGGGGGAGGCACGGCCTGGTGATCCTGCCCCCATATGGCTCCTATGTGTTTCTGGGCACCATCCTCACCGACGCCGTGCTGGAGCTGCCGGAGCGTACCCCGTCCCCCGGCTGCACCGACTGCGGCAGGTGCCGGTCCGCCTGCCCCGGCGGGGCCCTGGGGGAGGGAGGCGTGGACCCTTCCCGCTGCCTGTCCCAGCTGACCCAGAAGAAGGGGGAGCTGACAGCGGAGGAGGCAGCCCTGCTGAAAGCCCATCCCCTGATCTGGGGGTGCGACTGCTGTCAGCGGGCCTGCCCCTACAATGCCCGCCCCGCCCTTACCCCCCTGCCGGAATTCCGGGAGGGGCTGTTGGATGCCCTCACCGGGGCCGACCTGGCGGGGCTGACCAACCGCACCTTCCGGGAGAAGTATGGGGACCGGTCCTTCGCCTGGCGGGGCCCCGCCCCCCTGCGCCGCAACCTGGAGCTCCGGGGGGAGTAGGGCCAACGGGGGGGATTTGTTCACAATTTCCCCTTTTTTATCAGGGGGTTCTATGATATACTAAGAGACCGATATTGGCACAATACGCCCGGCTCCGCCCGGAGAGGAATAAGAAAGGTGAACGTGATCCATGGGACTGCTGAAGAAACTGTTTGGTACCAGCTCGGAGAAGGAGCTCAAGGCCATTAGACCCATTGTGGACAAAATTGAGGCGCTGGACGGGGAGTACTCCAAGCTCACCGACGAGCAGCTCAAGGCCAAGACCCCGGAATTCAAGGAGCGCATCCAGAACGGAGAGAGCCTGGACGATATCCTGCCCGAGGCCTTTGCCACCTGCCGGGAGGCCGCCTGGCGTGTGCTGGGCATGAAGCCCTACCGGGTACAGCTCATCGGCGGCATCATCCTCCACCAGGGCCGCATCGCCGAGATGAAGACCGGCGAAGGCAAGACCCTGGTGGCCACCCTGCCCGCCTACCTGAACGCCCTGGCCGGCGAGGGCGTCCACATCGTCACCGTCAACGACTACCTGGCCAAGCGCGACAGCGAGTGGATGGGCAAGGTGTACCGCTTCCTGGGCCTCACCGTGGGCCTGGTGATCCACGACGTGCAGCCCAAGGACCGCAAGGCCTCCTACGCCGCCGACATCACCTACGGCACCAACAACGAGTTCGGCTTTGACTACCTGCGGGACAACATGTGCATCTACGCCACCGAGATGGTCCAGCGGGGCCACGCCTTCGCCATCGTGGACGAGGTGGACTCCATCCTCATCGACGAGGCCCGTACCCCCCTCATCATCTCCGGCCAGGGAGACAAGTCCACCCAGCTGTACACCATTGTGGACGACTTTGTCTCCCGCCTGAAGGGCCAGCGGGTCACCAGCGTGGACACCAAGGAGGAAGAGGACCCCGATGTGGACGCCGACTACATCGTGGATGAGAAGGCCCGCACCGTCACCCTCACCGCCCGGGGCGTCAAGAAGGCCGAGCAGCAGTTCCAGCTGGAGAACCTGGCCGACCCGGAGAACACCACCCTGTCCCACCACATCAACCAGGCCATCAAGGCCCGGGGTCTGATGAAGCGGGACATCGACTACGTGGTGAAGGACGGCGAGGTCATCATCGTGGACGAATTCACCGGCCGCCTGATGTTCGGCCGCCGGTACTCCGAGGGCCTCCACCAGGCCATTGAGGCCAAGGAGCACGTCACCGTGGCCCGGGAGTCCAAGACCCTGGCCACCATTACCTTCCAGAACTACTTCCGCCTGTACAACAAGCTCTCCGGCATGACTGGTACCGCCATGACCGAGGAGGAGGAGTTCGGCACCATCTACGCCCTGGACATCGTGGAGATCCCCACCAACAAGCCCCTGGCCCGCATCGACCACCCCGACGTGGTGTACAAGAACGAGGTGGGCAAGTACCGGGCCATCGTCAACCAGATCGAGGCCTGCCACCAGAAGGGCCAGCCGGTGCTGGTGGGCACCGTCTCCATCGAGAAGTCGGAGGAGCTCTCCGCCATGCTGAAAAAGCGGGGCATCAAGCACAACGTCTTGAACGCCAAGTTCCATGAGAAGGAGGCCGAGATCGTGGCCCAGGCCGGCAAGCTGGGGGCGGTCACCGTGGCCACCAACATGGCCGGCCGTGGTACCGACATCATGCTGGGCGGCAACGCGGAATTTCTGGCCAAGGCCGAGCTGCGCAAGGCCGGCCTGTCCGACGAGCTGATTGCCGAGTCCACCGGCTTTGCCGAGACCGACAACCAGGAGATCCTGGACGCCCGGCGGATGTTCACCGAGGCGGAGTCCAAGTACAAGGATGAGATCAAGGAGGAGGCCGAGAAGGTCCGGGCCGTGGGCGGCCTGTTCATCCTGGGCACCGAGCGCCACGAGTCCCGCCGCATCGACAACCAGCTGCGGGGTCGTGCCGGCCGTCAGGGCGACCCCGGCGAGAGCAAGTTCTTCCTCTCCCTGGAGGACGATATCATGCGCCTGTTCGGCTCCGAGCGGGTCATGGGCATGATGGAGAAGCTGGGCGTGGACGAGGACACCCCCATCGACGCCAAGATCCTCTCCAACGCCATTGAGAACGCCCAGAAGCAGGTGGAGTCCCGGAACTTCCAGACCCGGAAAACCGTGCTGGAGTACGACGACGTGATGAACACTCAGCGTCAGGTGATCTACGAGCAGCGCCGCAAGGTGCTGGACGGGGAGAACCTGAAGGAATCGGTGCAGAACATGATCACCACCGTCATCACCAACGAGGTCAACGCCCACATGGGCGAGCTCAAGCACATGGACGCCGAGAACTGGCGGGAGGTGTGCGCTCAGTACCGGGGCATGTTCCTCACCCCCGACGAGTTCAAATTCACCGACGAGGAATTGCTGAACTATGACGCCCAGGGCCTCATCGACCTGCTGCGGGAGCGGGCCACCGACGTCTACACCCGCAAGGAGCAGGAGCTGGGCGAGCCCCTGATGCGGGAGCTGGAGCGGGTGATGATGCTCCGGGTGGTGGACGAGTACTGGATGGACAACATCGACGCCATGCAGGAGCTGCGCCAGGGCATCGGCCTGCGGGCTTACGGCCAGAACGACCCGGTGGTGGAGTACAAGCGGGAAGGCTACGAGATGTTTGAGCGGATGATCGCCGCCATCCAGGAGGAGACCCTGCGGCGGATCTTCCTGGCCCGGGTCCAGGTGGGCGGCCAGGTCAAGCGGGAGCGGGTGGCCAAGGTCACCGGCGAGAGCGCCGGGGCCGACGGCACCGTGAAGAAGCAGCCGGTGAAGAAGGGCAAGAAGGTGGGCCGCAACGACCCCTGCCCCTGCGGCAGCGGCAAGAAGTACAAGAAGTGCTGCGGCATGCATGAGGAAGATTGAGTATTGACCGCCCTAAATGGAGGAACTCCGTGAACATCA
Organism: Flavonifractor sp. An306; assembly: GCF_002159455.1. GTDB lineage: Bacteria > Bacillota > Clostridia > Oscillospirales > Oscillospiraceae > Flavonifractor. Next base: position 973 of record NZ_NFIQ01000060.1, on the reverse strand, counting down.
TTGAACACAATCAAAACGGCCTGGTGTACCTTGCCGCCGACGGCTTTGAAGCCGCCGGCGGCGTGGCCCACGGCTTTTCCACCCGGCTGGGGGGCGTGTCCGACGGCATCTACACCTCCCTCAATCTGGGGATGAACCGGGGAGACGACCCGGACAAGGTGAAAGAAAACTACCGCCGCTTCTGCGCCGCCATCGGCGCCGACTTGAAGGGGGTTGTGTGCGCCAGCCAGGTCCACGGGGACACGGTGCGCCCGGTCACCACCGCCGATCTGGGCATCGGCCTGGACGAGGGGGAGCCCTGGCAGGCCGACGGCCTGGTGACCGACATCCCCGGCGTGGTGCTCACCGTGTTTACCGCCGACTGCCTGCCCATCCTGCTCTATGATCCGGTGCGCAGGGTGGTGGGGGCGGTCCACGCCGGCTGGCGGGGCACCGCCCTGGGCATCGTCACCCGGGCGGTGGAGCGGATGGTGGACTGCTACGGCTGCGACCGGCTGGACATCCTGGCCGCCATCGGCCCCGGCATCTCCAAGTGCTGCTTTGAGACCCACGAGGACGTGCCCAACGCCATGACCGAGTCCATGGGGGCCTCCGCCCTCCACTGCATCCAGGTGCTGCCCACCGGCAAGTTCCATGTGGATCTGAAGGCCCTCAACGCCAAGCGGCTGGAGGGGGCGGGGCTGGCCCCCGAGCACATCGCTGTGTCGGCCGACTGCACCTCCTGTCTGCCGGAGAAATATTGGTCCCACCGCTATACCCACGGCCAGCGGGGGAGCCAGGCCGCCATGATCGCGCTGCTATGAGAAAAGGGCTGTCCATTTTATTGCTGGCCCTCTGCCTGCTGCTGGAGGGGTGTGCCGTGGACGGGGCAGGTGTATTTCAGACTCATGATTTCACACTCCTCCAGAAGATAGAAAAACGCCCCGCGCCACCCTGTCACATAGACGGATGGGGGCGCAGGACGCGAAAGGGC
>NZ_NFIQ01000006.1 GCF_002159455.1 Flavonifractor sp. An306 | reverse complement strand
GCCCCAGGAATGCAGAATTCCTAAACCATAATGAAAATGCCGACCGCCATCTCATTGCCTGTGCGCTGAGATGGCGGCCTTTTTATACGCCGAAAGATTTTACGGTTACATATGAAATGCTTTTAGGCGTTACATTATATCTTTATTGAGATAGATCCTTCTTCTTTTGCCGTTGGCAAACAAAGATACATAGGAAAAGAGATAGAACAGTGGTCAGTATGCCTCCCATAAATTCTGTGCCTGGCCACCCAGTGAGTCTGACGGGCATACTGGCAAATCGCCCCGCCCCATCCATAATCCAGGGAACCACCACCCACTCTAGCACAAAAATCAGCGGGATAGTTTTGAGCAACACGGACACATAATTTCCACTGTACCATGATAGGATGGTGATAAAACCAGCGGTTGCCAAAGTAAGCAGAGTAGTAAGACTAAGCAGAGTCAGCAAATACTGACCGTAGGACCAGTCGAACCATGGGAAGCTGCCCGGCCACACACTGACCAAAGGGCAGTTCCAGAACTGTAATACTTCAGTAGACAGAAAGGGCAATAGATAAGCGATACAGTTAAGCATAGTTAATAGTAGACCAGATATCAAGGCACTCCCCATCTGCATACTTATCACCTTTCGTCCTCGACGGGAGACCCACTGCATGGGACGAGTATGATGAAGTCGGTCATTTACCAGTGTAGGGGCTAGTAATAGGATTGTGCTAAAACTACACCAGATGGCAAAGTAGTGAAAAAATGCGTCGGTGTCACTGACAATACTTGACGGAAGAAAACCATAGGCGTCTTTGTTTTCTTCTGCCTGTGTAATCCGCTGGATGCTTGCATCCGCTGCCGGAGAGGGGGGAGTAATGGCAACGCCTATGTCTACTACAGAGCCTCCATTGGCTAGCCGGTCATAATTATTCATGAACGCAATTAACTCTCCGATGGTATAAGAGTCGGTAAGGTTTAGCAATGACTGATATAGAGTGCGTTCTTCCTCTGTCGGAGTATCTTTTTCATAAAAAGCATTTTCCCATGTTAGGTAGCTGTCATAGTCGGTTATCCCAGCCTCTGATGCTCCTGGGACATTTATAAGTTGCTGGGCAAAGTCCGCCTTCAACTCTGTGAGCTGACCATCCAATTCTGCTCGCTCCGACCGATCTATGGTAGGACCGTATTGTTTGAGCCATTCGCTGGCCAGTTGAATTTCAGCTTTGCTTATAACATCATGGCCAATCATGTTCAGATAAAAACCAGGACGAATTGGGTAATACACCACCCCAATTAAAATAATAGCCAATAACAGGATGGGTCTCCAAATCTTTTTCACTTCCCAGATAAGTAGAGACACTTATGACACATCCTCTCTTTCAAATCTTTTTAATGCTAATGTGGCAAGCCCTCCATATACTAACAAGCCAAGCGATAAGCCCACCGTCTCCTGCCATGGAATAGCTGCCGACAGTCCCATTTCTGTAAACCAGCAGTTGAAACTCAACCACAGATTGACAGGTGAGAAGGTGCAGAGTAAGTAAACTGACCACCATCCTAAATTTCCGGTAACAGTGGATAAACCCATCAAAACAGCGCACAGCACCGCCACGGTTACTGCTGCCACATAAGTGTGTCTAAGCCGTAGGCTTACTGCTGTTGTCAATAGAGAAAAAACAATCACCAACACACCGCCCGCAACAATCATGGCGATAAAGTATTGCCTTACCGTCAAGTCTATCCAAGTTAGAAAAGGCCGTACAAAAAACAAATCGGCGTAATAATTAAACTGACTGGAAACACTACTTTCCCAGATGCCGTTATAGTTCCACAGAAATAAATAGGGTCCCAAGGTAGCCAGTATCAGCAGAGCGTATAGTCCCAAAGATGCCACAATGGAAATCCGTACTTTGCGCCGCCATAGCTGCCGACCTACCCGGCTGGTGCAGATCATATCTTGAGTACCTGTTAGCTTTTCGTACCCCATCAGGTAAAGAGTACACAAAACCCCTAATAAGATTCCCTCTGTCACTATTGCGCGTAATAGGTTGTTATATAAATACTGATGACTGTCTTGAGTAATGGGACCAGCATACAGGTCCAGCGCGGCATCGGTTTGAGCCAAGTGATCAACACGATCTTGGAGCAACTCATATTTCCAGGTCAGGATGTCCTGTGCTATGCTATCTCCAGCAGTTACCTCCTGATAAAAAGTTGCCAGTTCCTCTGTATCGTAAGTCTCGAAAATATTTTCCATATTCGTCACCGATTGGCGCAAAATCTCCCGATTTTCAGTGTCTGGCAAGGCGGCTAGTCTCACCCGGAAGTCGTTATCCACCCTCTGGCCCAGGGTAGTGGCATCTGCTGAGGTTTCGTTGAAAAAGATGCGATCATAAGGTGATGGCCCGGCCAGCAACAGGGCGTTAAAAGCCAGGCATAGTCCCAGAAACACCCACAGTGCAGGTAGGTGAAAGAGTTTCCGCCACTCACAGACAGCCAAACTCATGGCCGTCCCTCCTCCCGGTATATAGCTAAGAAAGCATCCTCTAGTCCAGGTTCCACCGGCGTTCCGCCGATAGGACAGGTATCAGAGAACACCCGCAGCACTGTCCCAGCTTCCCCCTGTCCTTCACTAAGAAGATATTCACCTGACCCCATGCTTGTCCCGGCAGGGACTTCAAAAATCTTGCCCTGAAACTTTTCACGGATGCTAATGGGACTATCGCAACAATAAAGACGATGGTCCTTAAGCATGACAATCTGGCCAGCAATCGTCTCGATGTCCGAGACGATATGAGTAGAGAGAATGACAATGCGATCTTCAGATAGAGCATGAATCAAATTGCGGAATCGCACTCGTTCACGGGGGTCCAGCCCAGCGGTAGGTTCGTCCAGGATCAGTAACTTCGGATCATTCAGCATGGCTACGGCAATACCAACCCGTTGAAGCATACCACCGGAAAATTTTTTCAACTTCTTGTCCATCACATCTGACAGGCCCACCAGTTCCAATAGATAATCAATGCGGCTATCTGCTTCCTTTTTAGGAACGCATTGAAGAGCTGCAGCATAGCGAAGGAACTGTCTTGGAGTATAACCGGGATAGTATCCAAATTGCTGCGGTAAATACCCCAGCATTCCACGGTATTCCGCTCCCAGGGTCAGGATGTCCTCTCCGTCCCACAGAATTTGTCCCTTTGTAGGGAACAGTAGCGTAGTGAGCATTTTGATGAGGGTAGTTTTGCCTGCACCATTGGGGGCCAACAGACCGTAAACTCCTGGTGTAAAAGTAAGGGAAATGTCCTCTAAAGCAGTAAACTTTCCATAATTTTTGGTTACATTTTCAACGGAGAGCATAGGAAAAACCTCCTTCAATATATCGCCGGCAGAAGCGGCGCATTTCCCTCAAGTACAAAATCAGAGTACCGACAAAAATCAGGCAGAATACTATGGTGGGTACTGTGTTCAGCCACTCTGCTGCTGGAGGACACATCAAAAGCACCATTCCAATTATCAGCCAAATAATTGGAGCGGCTAAAATACCCACAATCCCCCGAAGGCGTAGGCATAGCAAGGAGAGAGTTCCGTATAGGAACAGGCTGGAAAGAGACAGCGCCAGCATCCAGCCTAAAGGTTGTAGATAACCCGATACGCTCCACAGCAGCAGATTAGCAGGCACGCATACTAGCACCGAAGCCGCACCAAAACACAGCATCCGTAGGGCGCTCACTGTTTGGGCTGAGATACGGAAAGTCCACGTCCATTCGCGAATACCAATTTGAAAATCTTTCCATGTAGTCATTAAAGACAATGTGGCATAGAGTAGTGGAGACATCAGAAGTAAAATCTGTGCTAGTCCGCCGGTGTAGTTGGCCAAATAAGAAGCGGGGAATAAACATAACACCCATAACAGTGCTGCAAGTGCCAGACAATCACCTACCCCACAAAATACGGTTCGGACACCTGCAATACACAGAGTATCCCACAGTTCTTTTCGGAAGCTAACCGGATGGGGTAATGCCACATCCAAGATCTGAGTGATAGTTTTCTGTTTTTCCTGTTCAGTAGGCATGAGAATGTTGTTATGATCCATCTACACCAAACTCCTTTCTTAGTTTCCGCACCAAGCGGTAGTAGCGGGATTTTACCGCCGCCTCTGGCTCCCCCAGAGTAGCAGCAATCTCTGGGAATGTCTTTTCACCATAAAGCCGTAGACGAAATACCGCTTGCTCATTTGGCTCCAAACCAGAGATATAGGTCTCAATCTGTTCCAGTAGTACCCTGTCGTGAATCTGCGCGACAAAATCCTCTGCTATGGGTAGTCTTACATCCTCCAGTGGCACTGGAGGTAAAGTAATATGGCGGCGGGCATCAATAATCTTGTTAGCAGCAATACGGTATAGCCAGGTACGAAAAGATGCTCTCTTTGCCTGATAGCTGGGAATAGCCCGTAGAACAGCAATAAAGATGGACTGTGTTAGGTCCATTGCATCCTCCTTATGGCCGACCTGACGGTAAATGAAGCGATAAATCTCGTCGTAATATGATTGAATTAGTTTTTCCGCAGCATCTCTGGAACCGCGCCGCTGAATGGCTCGAATCCATTTGTCCTCTTGTTTCACCGTCTCACCGCCCTTTATAAGTATATTCGTAATTTAGGGTATCATCGTTTCACAAAACACAAATAAATTTTTCAAATCTGTGTTATTGCAAGTAGCAATAAGAATAAACCTCACCGTGAGATTTGATTTCGACTGGATTTGCTTCTCGCGGTGAGATTTACTTTAATTAGTCATCACTTTATTATATACTTGCTTCAGCACTTCATCAGAAAATCAACATCCGCCATTCTTTCTTCCATCTAACAGTTATTCCGCCAGATTAGTTACTCGAAGTAAACCCTGTTTTTCTCGTCTTTTAGCATACTCCAAAAGTTCTCTGGAATTGCTGGCCGTATGCCAGACATAGGCGATCAGATAGTCGCAGTGGCACAACATCCAGCGGTTGGCCCGGACGATGGCGAGGCGTTTCGGCGCCGTCTCCATGCCCTCCGGGTAGAGGGTGCGGTCAAAGCCCTCCGGGGTGGGGATAGGCCGCTCCGCTGGGTGGTAAGGCAAGAGCAGGGTCAGCGTCACCTCCGGGTGGCGCTGTTTCGCCTCCTTGACCGCGCTGGCCGCCAGCCGGTCAAAGCCGCCGTAATGCCCCGCCACAAACTCCGTCACGCCGTACTCGACGATATGCCGCTCCACCTCCTGGGACAGCGCGGGCAGTACCCTTTCGCTGGTCTCCCGGTGGCCGATAAAAAAGCAGGTTTTCATGGCGCTGCCCCCTCTCCTGGCTCATAAAAATGCGTCTCACGGTGAGATTCAAAAAAACGCGGTCATTCCATATCTTTTGGTTGCTCTATTATATCATTTAATTGCCATTAAAGGCAATTTAAATCTATAAATAATTTTGGCGTGCCGTGATAACCTCTTAACAAAAAGGGGTGCGTCATGGAAACAGAGTATCGGGAACAGTTCATCCGGTTCGGCCTGAAGGTGCAATACTATCGAAAACTGCGGGGCATGACGCAGGAGGCATTTGCCGACGAGATCGGCAAATCCTGGTCATTTGTGGCGAAGATCGAGAGCCCCACGCGGGCGTTTGGCGTGTCTATGGAGACACTGTTCAAGATCGCGGATGTCCTGCAAGTGCCCGCCTCAAAATTGTTTGAAGATTGAACACAGAAATAAATCCCACGGTGAGATTTAATTCCGACAGGATTCGCGTCTCACCGTGGGATTTATTTTTCAGTCCCCGTAGTACACAGGCCGTCCGATGGAGGTAAAGCCCTCCACGCCAGTGATGACCACATTGTTGGCGCTGAAGGCACAGTGGACGATCAGCAGGTTTCCGCTCTCGTCCCGGCCCCCCACAATGCCTACATGGGAGTCCTCCGGGTAAAACACCAGATCGCCGGGCAGGGTCTCCTCCCAGGAGATGGGGGTGCAGTAGGTGTGCTGGGCGTGGGCGCCCCCGCCGTGGCCGATGATGTATTCGCCGCCAGTAATATTAAAAAACACCCAGTCCACAAAGCCGGAGCAGTCCATCCCGTAGGGGCGGTAGGTGCCGGTGGTGGAGCTGCCCGCCGCCGTCACTTGCCGGAGCGTGCCCCAGCGGTCATCCCAGCCTATGGTCAGGGATTTTCCGCCCCAAAAATAATTCACTTTCCCCACCAGCTTGCAGGCGGTCTCCACCACGGCCCGGCGCTCCGGGTCCAGATCAGCGGGAAGATTTTGCAGGAGCTCCACGGCATCGGCCTGGGAGATGGACAGGTCACCCAGCAGCCCGCCCAGGGCGTCCAGCTCTGTCAGCAGGTCGGTGAGGGATTGATTCTGAAATTCCGTGAAGGCGTAGGCCGTCCGCATTTCCTCGGCAGTTTTGGGGGTGATGGTGATGACCAGCACCTTTTCCGTCCAGGCTTCTTTGTCTCCGCTGGCCGGGTGCTCTACGGTCTCCACCTCGGAGGATATGGTACACATATCCCAAAAGACATCCCGCAAAAGCTCCACCTTGTCTGGGGTGAGAGCGGCCACATCGGTCCCGTCCTCGGCCCCGGCGGTCTTGGCGGCAAACACGGCGGCCACCTCTTTCCAGTCCGGGGGCTGGCCCTGGATCTCCACCCGGTCATACTCCCCGCCCTGCAAGCCCTCCAGCTTGTCCGCCAGCTCCACATTGATCTGGGCGACGGCGGCACTGAGGGGCACGGCGTCCCTGGACGGTTCGTTAGCAAAGAGGATGCCAAAGGGGGAGGCAAGCAGGGCGCCAATGAGCAGTACCACCGCCAGGGCCAGCACCAGCACCGCGCCGCCCACCAGAGAGACCAGGGCGCTGACCAGGGCGGCCACCGCCTTTGTCGCGCCCACCACCGCTTTCTTAGAGAGGCCGGCGGCGGTCTTGGCGGCCTGTTTCGCCCGCTGTGCCAGGCTCTTTTGGGCGGCGGCCTGGGCCTTGCGGCGGGCCCGCTCCACGATCCGTTTCGCGGCGGGTCTCCCCGCCTCCTGGAGCGTGGTTCTCCTAGCGGCGGCCCCTTTCCGGGCGGCCTGTTCCACCCTCTGACGGGTCTTGGGGGTAAAGGCCCCGCCGGGGGGCTTTTCCCTGGGCGTGGCGGAGCGCCTGGGGCGCTCCTTGATGGATGGGCGGTTGGTGGATGGATTTGATGGATAGATTGATTGATTTTCGAGAGAGAAGTTATTTTTAGAAGAAACTGCCTCCGGCGGGCGTCCCCCATAGTGGGGTGAGGCGGGGGGCGCTTCGCGCCCCTGGGGGAAGTCCCCGGTATGCCCGGCGTGCTCCAGATCCTTTGCCGCCTGCCGTTTCATCCGCTCCTGGGGCGTAGGCGGCGTGTCAGGTTCTCCGGGGATAGGATGGGAAACCGGGCAGGTTTCCACCGCCCCGGTCTTTGTCCCTGGTGGGCGGGCGGCGCCCCTTGGCTCTGGAGCTGCGCCACTCCGCCCCCGGCCTGTTTTGCGTGCGGTCTGGCTGGAGCCGTTCACTGGCCGGCGCTCCTGGGGGCGCTGCCCATCCCCCTTGATGGCATCTGTCCGTTCCTTGGGGCGGCGGTCTGGATGGAGGGCCCGGTCAATTAGCTGTTCTGCCTCGTGTTCCACCTTGTCAAAGGCTGCCGCGCCGGTCTGTTCTACCTGTTCCACCGCTTGGACGTCGGCGGGAGGCTCCTGCCCGCCCCGTTTCTGCTCCACCAGCTCCTTGCGGAGTTTGGCGGTCATCTGGCGGCGGACATCCCGCACAGGCCGCCCGCCGCTCTTGCCTTTCCCCTTGATCTTATCGTTGGGGTCCCGTTCCCGTGGCTTTGGCATAGCTGTCACCTCCGATTCGCATCTCACGGTGAGATTTATTTTTCGACATGGTTCAACGCCTCCGCGATCCCGGCCATAATGTAGTCGGCGCAGGGCAGGGCGATGGCGTTGCCCAGGGCCCGGTAACGATGCACGGGGCGGATGGGTTCTCCATCCGCCCCGTACTGTGTCCACCCCTCCGGGAGCCCCATCATCCGCTCACATTCCCGCTCTGTGGGAAAGCGGATGCAGCCGCCCAGGGGATCATCCTCATACCAAAAGGCAAAGGGGGCCACGTCGCTGGCTAAAAGAGTGGGAAAAGGGTCAGTTGGGAATCCAAAGCTGTCCCGGAACTGGACGTGCTCCTGTTTTTTGGCGGCCCCCCGCATACGGAACAACTGAAAGGGTCGGACGATTGGTACACGCCCCCCTGTTTCAAGAAAAGGGCCTCGATCTCCCTGGGCGGCGGGCACCCCGCCCTCTGTGCCAGGCGCAGAAAGTGGGAGCATTGGGCGGGGCTTAAACAGTATTTCTCCAGCACGCCGCCCTCCAAAATCCGCCACGAGGAAGATGCGCTGCCGCCGTGCCAGGCGGGGGCTTGCCCAGTATTGGGCGTCCATGGTCCTCCAGGCCAGATCGGGTCGTCCCCCTCGTACCATTCCGGCGTATCCCCATCGTCCAGAGGCAGGCATTGGAATTTTGGCGTCCGGCCGGAAAGCCTGGAGGACGGCAAGAAAATCCAGCCGGTCATTTGATACCATCGCTCCGGCAACGTTCTCCCAAACAGCGATAATTGGAAACTGATCTCCAGTGGCATCCCTCATTTCTTGGATAATTCGGATCGCCTGATAGAACAGGCTGGACTTGGCCCCTGCCAGACCTGTGCGATCTCCCATCTTGGAGAGGTTCTGGCAGGGTGAGCCAAAGGTGATGATGTGGACGGCGGGGATGGCCCCGCCGTCCAGTTTCGTAATGTCCCCCAGGTGCTCCATGTGTGGGAAGTGGCGCTTGGTGATGGAGATGGGGGCCTTTTCAATCTCGCTGGCCCAGCGGGGGACGATCCCGTGCCGGCTGGCGGCCAGGGGAAATACACCGATACCGTCAAAGAGGCTCCCCAGGGTCAGGGGGCCGGCGATTCGCGTCTCACGGTGAGATTCATTTTTCGACGCCATTTTACTTTTCCCCCGGCGTGGTGGACAGGAGCCGGTAGAGCTCGGTGTCCCTGGGAATGGTGTTGGAGAAAGGCACCAAGGAGCCGCCGATGCGGAGCAGTCCGTGGCCGGGTTCGGCGTTGGTGATGTAGCCCAGCTGGGTGTCAGAGATATGCAGGAGTTTCGCCAGCTCCGCCCGGTCGGTGGCGGCCTGATTGAACAGCAGGAGAAATTCAGAGTTTGCAAGCATGAGGCGGGCCGTCTCGGAGCGCAGGCACTCCTCCACATTTTGAGTGGCGGCAGTCATAATGCCGGCGTATTTGCGGAACCGTTTCCAGGCCCGATAGAGAAATTCCCCGGAGTAGTAGAACTTGAAAAACAAATACGCCTCGTCAATGAATACCCAGGTATACTTGCCCTTTTTACGGTTTTCCATCACCCGGTTTTGGATGGCCTCCAGAGTGACCACTAGGGCGGTGGGTCGGAGCTGTTCCCCCATCTCGTACAGGTCAATGACTGTGAGCCGGTTGTTCATGTCCACATTTCCAGGGTGGGCAAAGACATTCAGACTTCCCTCGGTAATCAGCTCGGCGGCCAAGGCAATCTCCCGCGCCTCCGGGTCCACCTGCTTGAGTACCTCATTCCGCCAGTCGGTGAGCAGGGGTGCGGGAGCTTTCCCGTGGCTGTGGAAGTAGTTGTGGTAGACATTGGCGGTACAGCGGTCGATGATAGATTTGTGGCTGCCCGTCACCCGGCCCGCCCCCATCTGCTGTTCCAGAATGGTGGTGATTAACTCGGACTTGACGGCGATGGGGCTCTCCCCGTCCTCGTAGCCGTCTCCCAGCTCCAGAGGGTTGATGTGGTGGGGGCTGTGGGGGGAAATCTCGATGACAGTACCCAGCAGGGCGAGGGCCAGGTCGCCGTACTCTCGCTCGGCGTCGATGATGATAATGTCATCATCCGTCGCCATAGCCACATTTTCAATGGTGGACTTCATGGCGACGGATTTGCCGGAGCCAGACACGCCCAGATAAAAGGCGTGGGGGGAAATGAGCCGCTTGCGGTCGCAGATCAGCAGGTTCTTGGAAATGGCGTTGACGCCGTAGGACAGGCCGCCGGGGTCCTGAATTTCCTGCACCCGGAAAGGCATGAGGACGGCGGCGCTCTCGGTGGTAAGGGTACGCAGGGCCTTTACCCGGCGCAGGCCGTAGGGCAGTACGGTGTTCAGTCCGTCCTCCTGCTGGTAGCGCAGAACGGAAAACTGGCACAGGTGCTCCCGTCCGATGGACATGAGGGTTTCCGTGTCGGCGTCCAGCTGCTCCATGCTGTCCGCGATGTGGACCAGCGTGACCACGGCGAAGATCATGCGCTGGTCGCGCTCGGTGAGGTCGGCCAAAAATTCTTTGGTCTCTCCCCGGAGCTGTTCCAGCTCGTAGGGCACGGAGGCGGTGAAGTTGTTCTTGTCGTTCTGCCTCTGCTGCCAGCGGGTGATGTCCGTCTCGATGCCCAAAATCTGATTCTGCACGTCCCGCACGGCCTCGTCGGTGGGGATGGGCAGAATGTCGATGGACAGCATGAGGCTCCGGGAGAAGTCAGACAGGTCGGAGATCATGCTGTCCTTGATGTAGCTGGCGTAGTCTTTCAGGAATAGGACGCGGCCCACCTTGTCCCCCATCTCGAAGTGGCCGGATTTGAACGAAATCCCATCCGGGCAGATCAGGTCCCGGAAGTCCATGCCCCGCCGGATACAGGCGCTCTGGTCGAAGGTGAAGTACGCCTCCTCGCCAGGGCGGAAAAAGTCGTGGAGGATGCGGAGCCGGTCATGGTTGGAGAGGGCCCGCGCCCCGGAGTCCAGGCGTCCAAAGCTCTTGGACAGATTGCCGTCCACCCGGCGGAAGTAGGAGCGCGTCTCCTCGATTTTTCGCTGGGCAATGGAGAGGGTGATGTACTTCTCCTGGACCAGATTGTTGCTCTCCGCCGCCCGCTGGGTCAAAATCTGGTTGGCCTCCCGGCGGTATTTGTCCAGGCCGTCCCCCTTTTCTTTCATCAGGATATTGCGGCGGAAGTCCACCGGGTCCAGGCGGCGGTTGATGATGGTGATTTTCGCGGCGGCGTCGGTAGGCAGGGAGTTGAGGACGCCGCCGTAGGAGAGGAAGATGGCGCGCTGCTCGTCCTCGGAGGCGGCGGCGTAGTTGACGTCGGCAAAGCGCCACGTCCGGCTGTGTTTCCGGCCCACCTGCCAAATGCCGTCCCCATACATCCGGCGGATGGGGATGGACTGCTGGACGCTCCGGGGGATGAAAAAGCTGTCGCGCTCGCTCTTGTTGGCGGCCAGGAGGGATTTAATCAAAGTCCTGGCCCCCTTTCCGCCGCAGGAGGTTGTAGTAGAAGTTTTCGGAGGCAAAGGGCCTGCCCCCGGCAAAGAGAATTTCCGATTTGACCACGGCCCATAAGAACTGCTCCAGGGTCATGCCGTTGTAGTGGAAGAAACCGGCCAGGGCGACCGGGGCGGCGGCCAGGATGCACACCCAGCTTGCCGTCTCCTTGCCGATGGCCGGCCCCAGGCCCAGGTAGATACCGGCGGCCGCTCCCACAGCAATCGCGGCACAAAAGAACTGCCGGGCGGTCAGACCGAAGAAGATGGTCTCCTTGTGCTTGCGGACTTCCTTGGGAATTTTGATCTCGATAAAAAATCACCTCATATTCTTGCAAAAATTTGACAAGGATTTTGAAACGCGGGATAATATTGATAGGAAAAGTTGCGAAAATTCAAGAAAACACTTGACAAGGAGGGCTTTTGTATGTTGGAGCTGTTGATCCTGTTCGCGCAATTCTGGGGCGCCCTGTTCGTGGTGGGCCTGGCCGGGACCCTCCTGGCGAAGATCCACCTGCTCCCGGCGGTGCTGTATGTGATGATCGTTAAGACGGTTGCGCCTGCGTGGGTGGAGGCGGAGCACACCAAATACCTGCTCATTCTGGCGGCGCTGATTTTGTACGCCGTCCTGCGGTGGGCGCTGAAGATCATCCGCTGGCGTCAGGAGGAGCGGGCGGCGCGGGGCTATCTGCTGGCTACCGCCCGGCCCATGTACGAGATCACGGAGGATGGGCAGTATATCCCCATCCACTATGATGACTGAGCCGAAAACATAGAGGGGGCGGGCCTACGGGCCCGTCCCCTCCTGTATTTATAAGCCGAACATCTCCTTGATAATGCGGTCAGAACCGCGCACCAGGCCGGTGAGGATCAGCATGTTGAATACCATCTGGCCGACATACTGCCAGACCATGGTGGCGGCGCCCAGGGTGGCGTCCGCCGCTGGGGTGCTGCTGGAGAGGAACGCAGAGTAGATGATGCAGGCCAGCACCACCACCGCCCCCTCCATGCACACGCCGATATAGGATTTGATGAACTGCTTGCCGCTGGCGGACGTACCCTCCCCGGCAAATGATGCCAAGGGCAGGGGCGCCAGGGCGGTGAACAGGTATAGGCGGAAAAACCTCCCGTAGACCGTCAAAAGCAGAACGAAGGACAAAACTGTGATGACCAGGGAGCCCAGGAAGGACACCAGCCACAGGGGGATGCTCTCCAGCAGGCCCAGACTCTCGATGGCGGTCACGATCTCCGTGGGCAGGGTGGCCGCCGTGGAGATGGAGGAGCCCATGCCGCCCATGACGGTATTGATGATCCCGCCGCAGATATTGAAAATGGCGGTCATCAGTTCCATGCAGCTCCCCACGGCCACCTTTGCGATGATAAAACGGATAAAATGGCGCAGGGCGAATTCCGGGCGTTGGAAGTCCCGGAAACTGGCGGCGCTCTGAAAGATGCCGATGGCAAAGAACAGGACCAGCAGGCCGTAGCCGATCCCCACCAGGGCGTTGTTGACGCCGGTAATGACGCGCCATATATCCCCGCCCTTAAACGTCTCCGGGGTCTGGGTGAGCAGGGTCCATATTTCGGCCAGCTTGCTGTTCCAGCCGGACAGGGCGTTTTCCAGCAGCCCCACGATCCAGTTGTCACTGATAGTACATCACCTCCAGGCGAGGGGGATTTGCGTCTCATGGTGAGACACAAATCCCCCTCTTTTTCGTTATCGTCTGTGTCGGCGGGGCCGGGGTGGGGGCTGGTTCACAATGTTGTCGTCCCAGGGCCGTTCCGTCCGTGCCCTTCGCATGGCCTCGGTCTTGCTGTACCCGATGTAGAGCCGGTTGAACAGGGCCCCGTTTGGGGTCTCAAAGCACACGCTCCACCCGTTGGGCGTCAGGTCGCACCAGAGGATGCGGTTGTATTTCCGCTCCGTCATACCACACCGATGGCGGTCAGGATCTCCTTGGCAAATGCGATCATTAGGCCGCCAAACAGACAGAGAAAGCCCTGGGTGCGCTGGCTGGCGTCGTGGGACTGGATGGACATACCCACCTGCACCACGCCCCAGCCCAGGATGATAATGCCCAGGGCCCGGATGATGGAGAAGATAAAATCCGACAGATTGTTTACGATGGTCAGCGGATCGCTCCCACCGCCGCTGCCGCTGGGGGCGGCCAGGGCCGGGACGGTGAGCACGGAGAGGGCAATCACCAGCGCCGCCCAAAAGCGCATGGCGCTCCGCCCCCGTTTCTGGTCAGATACGGGTCTTTTCATGTTCCAAATTCCTCCTTATAATTCGTCAATGATCTCTACCTCGTCTAAAGAGGTAAAGATGAAATCCAGGTCGCCGGTGCTGTAAAGGCACCGGCTGGCGTGGATATAGGGGGCGGCCCCGCCGTCCCCGGTCAGCTTGATATTGGGGTGGCGCATGAGGTCGTATTTCTCGTCGATGACCGGGGCCTCGCCCCGCACCAGGACAAGGGCATAGCGGTTGTCCAGCATCCGCACCTCGTCCGGGGTCATCAGCTCCCGGCCCGCCTGCTGGAAGTTTTGGGAGTAGGAGCCGTTGCGCCCCTTACTCTGGCTGGAGGTCCGCGTCTCGATGGTCTCCTTGCCCAGTAGCTCGGACACATACTTGTGGGTGGATTGCTCGTTGCCTCCCAAATAGATAAAGGCGTCCGCATTGCCGATGATCCCCTCCCAGGAGTCCTTAAAAAGTTCCTTGAGCTGGGAGATATTTTGCAGGATGATGGTCGCCATCACATTCCGGGAGCGCATGGTGGCCTGGAGCCGGGCATATCCATCTGGCAGGGCAACATTGGCAAACTCGTCGAACATGAGCCGGACAGGGACGGGCAGGCTCCCGCCATGCACCTTGTCCGCCTGGTAGTAGAGCTCCTGGAAGGCTTGGGTGTAGAGCATCCCCACCAGGAAATTGAGGGACACGTCGTTGCTGTCCGGGATGATGCAGAAGATGGCCTGTTTCCGCTCCCCCAGCTTCTCCAGCTCCATGTTGTCGGTGGCGGTGATCCGCTGGACCTCCGGCAAAGTGAATGGGGCCAGACGGACAGAGGCAGTAATTAAAATGCTCATGGCCGTCTCGCTGGGGGCCTGCTTGAATACCCGGTACTGCCGCAGGGCGATGTGGTTGGGGTTCTCCTCGGCCAGCCCCTCAAACAGCAGGTCCAGGGGTGATTGGTAGTCCCCGTCCCCCTCCTTGGCTGCGCCGTACTCCAGCATGGTCAGCATCATCTCCATGGTCTGTTCCTCCGGGGGCGCCTCATGGAGCAGGTACAGCATGAGGGCGCAGTCCAGGGCCGTCTCGCTTTTCTCCCAGAACGGGTCATTGGAGTGGGCGTTCTTTGGCGTGGTGTTGCGGATAAAGTTGCTGATGAGTTTCAGCACGTCGGCGTCGCTGCGGATATAGCGGAATGGGTTGTAGCAGTCGGAGCGTTCCAGATCCACCAGGTCAAAAACTTTGACCACATATCCCTTGCGGAGTAGCAGGGGGATGGTGTTCCGGGCCAGTTCTCCTTTTGGATCGGTGCAGATATAGGAGGCGTTGGCGAGGTAGACGTTGGGCTTGACCACATACCGGGTCTTGCCGGAGCCGCTGCCGCCCACCACAATCTGCAAAAGATTCCTCTGGTGTTTCCGGCTGTTCAGGCTCATGCGGATATGCTGGGTGAGGATGACATTGTTCTCCGGGTTTTTATCCTGGTATTTGCGGCAAAGCTGTTTGGCGTCGCCCCAGTGGGCGGAGCCGTGTTCCTCTCCCGGCCGCCGGTTCTGACGGGTGGATTGGAACAGTACCACGGAAAAGGCGTAGAGCACCAGGGCCCCCAGCAGAAATTTGGGGGTGTGGGGCGTCCATTGGATAGCAAAGGGGCGTTCCAGCAAGTTGCTGAAACGCCCCATGAGGTCAAACACCGTCATGCCGTCCTCATAGCCGGAGGCCAGGAGCGCCGCCAGATAGAGGACGGGGACGACCAGCAGCGCCCAGGGGAGGGCGCCGCTGGTGTGAGGTTGTGGTTTCATCGGCCGGTCTCACCTGCTGTCGAAATGTGTCTCACGGTGAGATTTAATAGCCAGTTCGGGGCAGGGGCTCCGGCTTGGCATACACGGAAGTCACCCAGCGGGACACCCCCATGATCCACTGGCCGTTGTAGAGCCCACCCACATCGGCCACGTTCACAAAACTGGAATTATTGGCAAGGCCCTGGGCGACAGTTCCGTGGACATAGGGCGTCTCCACTTGGGCAAAGCCGGCTTTCACCGCGCCGAACACCACCATGAACTCCGTCACTTTTTCGTTGGCGGCGAGGCCCAGGGCGGTGGGAGAGGCGTCCAGCACATAGTTCTGTGTGGTGGAGAGGTTGTCGGCCAGGGTCCGATAGGTGTCGCCGGAAAGGTTGGTCTTGTAGACGATCTTGTAGGAGAGCTGCTGGTTATAGGTGCCGGTGACGATCCGGGTCAAAGTCACCTGCGCGGGTAGCGCGTCTCTCCAGTAGAACGAGGTGAGAGGGACGGTGGAGGTGTTGCCGATGCCGGTGAGGGTGTACTGGATGGGCTGGCCGGAGACGACCTGGGCGGGGCCGGTCTTTTTGATGTTGACGCCGGTGGCAACGCTGTCGTTCTCCACCTCAAAGGTGACGATCTGCCCCTCATATTCCAGGTAGGCGTTCATCACTGCGGGATTGACGGCGTAATAGTCCGGCGCTGTGACCTCCCGGACGGTATAGCGGCCCAGGGGGAGCAGCTTGGACACGGCCCGGCCCCGGCTGTCGGAGCGGATAGTATCTACCACATTCCCAGCCTTGTCGTAGATTTCAAACACGGCCCCCTCCAGGAGCGTGCCCGCGGGCAGGCCGTTGATGGGGTTATCGTTGGCGGACTTTTTGATGATTTGGATTTGGCCCAGGATGGGGGTGTTCTGCCATTCGATCTCCGTAGTCTCCCCAGACTTCACATAGACGGTCTTTTTCTCCGTGTCCAGGACATACCCCTCGTTCTCCAGCTCCCGCAGGTAGTAGCGGCCGGCCGGCAAGTCCTCGATCCAGACATACCCCTCGTTGTCCGAAGTGTACTGCCCGATGGGGGTGTTGGTATCATCGTACAGCAGGAACGTCACGCCGTAGATGCCCTCGCCGGTAGTGCTGGAGGTCTTGTGGATCAGGATGCCGCTGACCGCCTCATTTTCCACCTGGAGGGTGGTGGTTTTCCCGTCCTCCACCGTGAAATACGCGGGGGTGTCATCCAGCTTGAAGCCCTCCGCGCTCTCGATCTCCACGGCGTAGTAGGCCCCGTCCTCCAGAGGCAGGAACACCCTGCCGTTTCGGTCTGTGGTCACGGTGTCCACCAGAGCGCCGTCTATCTCCCGGATTTCAAAGGTCACATTGGGGATGCGCTGGGTCTTGTCGGCGGAATTGACCTTGACCAGCTCCACGCCGCCGATGGGGTCGTTATACACCGTAATGGTCTGGGTGTCGTTGGGGTTGATGACCACCGTTTGGGTGCGGGTCTCCTCATGGATGGTGTAGCCCTCGATGGTCTTGGTCTCCGTGATGATAAATGTCCCCACCAAACCGTCCAGGATGATCTGGCCGTTTTCGTCGGTGCGGTAGAGGCCCATGCTGGAGGTCATGCCGCCGTTATCGTCCACCACCGTACCGTCCGCCTCGGTGATGGTAAACTCCACCCCCTCCAGGGGCTCGTGGGTGACGGAATCCAGCTTGTTGATGACAAGGCCGCCCTTGGGCTGGTTGAACACCTCCAGGGTGTAGGTCTGGTGGTCTTTCACGGTGATGGTCTTGGGAGTATCGTCCAGCAGGTAGCCGCTCTTGGCCTGCACCTCCTGGACGATATATGTCCCCGGCTCCAGGTCAGGGATGGAGATATAGCCGTTGCTGTCGGTACGGTACTCCCCGTTGGAGGTCCCTACCACCGCACCGTCCGCGGTTGTCACCTTGAAGGTCACATCGGACAGGGGCTCCTTGGTCACGCTGTCCATCTTCTTAATGAGCAGGCCGCCCTTGGGGGTATTGGTGATGACCACCGTTTGGGTGTCTCCGCCCTCCCCGATGACTACATTGGTGGAGGGGTTGTCGATGGTGTACCCCTCCGGGGCCTGGAGCTCCGTCAGGACATAGGCGCCGGGGGTCAGGTTGGAAATGCGGATTTCGCCGTTGGCGTCCGTCTTGAAAATCCCGGCTTGGGTCAGAGTGCTGTCACCGATTACCCCGTCCAGGCCCACTTCACACCCGGATGCTGTGGTGACGCGGAACTGGGCCCCGGCCAGAGGCTGGCCGGTCACGCGGTCCCGTTTCTGGATAATCAGGGCCCCGCGGGGTTCATTTTTGAAGGTAAGGGAGACGGTGCGGCCCGCCTGGATTTGGATGGTTTGGGATTGGGTGTCGATCTCGTAGCCGTCCGGGGCCCGTGTCTCCGTGACAATGACGCTTTTGCCCGGCTCCAGACCGTTGATGCGGATTTCGCCATTTTCGTCGGTGACAAAGATTCCGTTGCTGTCCCCGATCACACTGCCGTCCGCATAGGTGATTTTGAACTCGGCGTCAGGCAGGGTCACGCTGGGGTTGACGGAGCACACTTTTCGGATCAGCAGATTGCCGTCCGGGAGGTTTTCAAAGTGGACGGTGATGACGCTCTGCTCCCCGTTGTCCGCCAGGTAGACGGTCTCGGAGCTCTGGAGGATGCTGTATCCATCCCCTGGGTCAATTTCCTCCACGATGTATGCCCCCGGCTCCAGGCCCGTCCAAAGGGCCATGCCGTTGGCGCCGGTGGTTTTCTGCCCGATGACGGTGCCGCCGGTGCCGGAGGCTCCGCCCAGGTAGCGGAGCTGGAAGGTGGCCCCGCCCAGGGCCTCACCGGAGACACTGTCCGTTTTGTGCACCACGATGGCGTTGAGGGGGACATTTTCAAACGTCAAAGATTTGCTCTCCCCGCCCGTGATGTAGACCTCCTGGGTGGCGGGCTCCTTGATGGTGAAACCGTGGGCGGGTTCCAGCTCCGTCACCTTGTACCAGCCGTCCCGCAGGCCCTCCAGCACGATCTCGCCGCGCTCGTCGGTGAAGTGGGTCCCCAGGTCGTTCAGCTCCCCGGTGGTGGTGCTGTTGGAGCCGTACCACACCTGGAACTTGGCCCCCTCAATGGGATTGCCGGTGATGCTGTCCACCTTGTGGATGGTGAGGGTGGGTTTCTTATGATTTTCAAAGAAAATATCGGAGTCCCGGTTGGGGTATAGGGTGATAAGCTGGCTGGGGGCGTCCAGCAGGTAGGGCTCCGGCACGCTCTTTTCCGTCACCTCGTAGACGATAGGCAGCAGGTTTTCCAGGGTGGCCGTGCCGTCCGGCCCGGTTGTCACCTCGTTGATGGTGCTGCCGTCCGCCGCTTTAACGGTGAACACAGCTCCCGCCACGGGCGCGCCGGTATCGGCGTCGCTTTTGTGGATGGTGAGGCTGGGCCGTTTCTGGTTCTCCAGGATGATAGTGGAGGTTTTGCCTGGGAACAGCTCTACATGATGTTCCACCGGGTCAATGAGGTGGTTCGCCACGGTGGAGGTCTCTTTGATCGAATATACGCCCGGCTCCAGGTCGGAGATCAGGATTTCCCCCTGTTCATTGGTGGTACGGTCCAGGTAGTGGGTGCCGTCCTCAATCTTTGCGATGCGGAAGGTCACGCCGGCCAGGGGAGAGCCGTCCGCACTCAGCTTGACCAGATGGAGGGAGGGTTTGATGGTGTTGGTAAAGACAAACTCCGCCGTCTGGTTGGCCTCCAGCTGAATGATGCGCTGGGCTTGGTCGATGATATAGCCAGGGCACTCCAGCTCTGTCACTACATAGGCCCCCGGCTCCAGCTCGGACAGGTCAATTTCACCGTTTTGGTCGGTGGTGAACTCCGCCGGGCCAAAGCTGCCGTCCACGGCCTCAATACTGAACTTGGCATTGGGGATCACCTTGGACGGATTGGCGCTGTCCACCTTGACCAGATAAATGCCGGGCTTGCGGTCATTAAAGAAGTAAAGGGGCTTGACGCCATCCCCGGCGGAGAGCTCGATCTCCTGGGGCGTGGAATCCACCAGGTGGCCGCTGTCCCCGGCGTCTACCTCCTGGACCAGATAGGTGCCCGGCGCACAGTTGGTCAGGGTGATCTCGCCCAGGGCGTCCGTCTCATAGTCCCCCAGCAGCTCCCCGTCCCGCCAGATACGGAAGGTGACGCCGGACATGGTTTCATGGCTCTCCCGGTCATACTTAATGATTTTCAAGCCGGGCAGGGCCTCATTCTTGATGGTGTACTCCACACAGTCCCCGGTGACGACGGTGGTGGTATAGGTCTGGGGGTCGCTCTCCCAGCCCTCCGGGGCGGTGAGCTCCACGATTTCGTATGCCCCCGGCTTCAGCTCCGTAAAAGTATAGGAGCCGCCGGTGTCGGTGGTGCCGGTGTAGGTGGCGCCGCTCTCAATATGTTTGATTTGGATGCGGGCCCCGTACAGTTCATCGCCGGTGTCCGCGTCCACCTTGACCACCCGCAGGTCGCCGTAGGGCTCGTTCCAGAATGTGACCTCGGCTGTCTCGCCGTAGCGGACGGTCACTTGCTGGGTGTCCTCCTCCGGGAGCAGGTGATACCGGCTGGGGATTTCCTCGGTCACGGTATAGAGGCCGCTGAGGGTCAGGGGGATCAGGATTTCCCCCTCGGCGTTGGTGGAGAAAGAGCCGATGGGCTCACCGTCCGGGCCGGTCACGGAGAAGATGGCGCCCTCCAGGGGAATTTCCGTCCCCGCCTCCAGCTTAATGATTTTTAGGCCGGTATCGGGGGGCTCGTCCTCCGGGCTGTCGGCGTAATTGCTGATGGCGGCCACGTCCAGCTGCACATTGTTGTCCAGGTCGCAGATATAATTTTGCAGATTGCCGTATTGGTCTTTCTCCTGGCAGACGGCGTACATGGCGGCATATTGGGCCACAGGCGCGGAGAGGGAGAGCTGTACGCTCCCGGTCTGGCCCGCCACACTCTCCAGGGGATAGAGGATTTTGAACTGGCCGGAGTAGCCGTCGCCGGTGGGCTCGGTAGTGACGGCGGTGATCTCGTTGTTGTCCATGTCCACGATTTTCGTGCCCTCCGGCACTTGGGAGGGGTCGGAAAAGGCCACGGACACGTCGTAGTCATATACCCAGGTCTCGCTCCAAACGGTAAAGACCTGCTGTTTGTACTCCTGGCCGTCGATGGTCACGGGGTAGGCGGTGGACTTGTCCGCCGTAACGGTCATGCGGGGGTTCAGCATGTAGTTGTAGGTGGTGCCCCGCTGGTAGATGTCCTTGGCGGCGGCCAGGATGCGGTTGCCAATGTCCAGCTCGCTCCCGGTCAGGCCGGGGGCGACCTTGAGGTTATTGATGGACCAGTTGGGGAGCAGATAGCACCAGAGGGCCATCTTAGTGGCATAGTAGGCTTGATACTTGTTATCCAGGCCCAGTTCCCCCAGGCTGCGGTGGGGGTAGCCATTGGAAATGATGCCCACCACCTTGGGATCGCTGGACTTTTCCTCGGCCAGATATTTGATGCTCTCACCGGGGCCCACGGTCTGAGGCACGCCGTACTGATTTGGATTCACACAGTACGCCGGCGCCTCCTTGGTAGTCCCGTCGTTGGCCTCGTAAAGAAAATAGGTATAAATCTGCTTGCGAACCGTGCCGTTGATAGAGAGATACCCCAGCTCGTAGTCGCCGTTATAGATATTGACCTCACCCAGCGCGGCCTCTACGCTGTCGGCGGCAAAGGCTCCGGTGGGCAGCAGGCCCAGGGCGATGACAAAAGCCAGGAACAGGGATAGCAGTTTTTTCATGGCGCCTCCTTAAAAATAGGTAGAAAGAGGCGCTGTATTCTGTTTTACATCACCTCCATCTGCCAAAGATCAATTAGAATAGACTGTTACAAAAATTCAGAGCGAAAAAATAAATCCCACCGTGAGATTTATTTGATTTCCACCGCCTGCACCTGCCAGCGGTATTCCCGCTGGTTCATCACGCAGGTGTAAAGTGTTATACGGTTGTCTGTGGTGGCGGCGGTGCCGCTGTCGTCGGTCTCCAGCACCTTCTGGACGCTGACCACCTCATAGGTACGGGTGCCCAGCTTGGTAGTCCAGGTGACGGTATCCCCCAGCTCCAGGGTGTGGAGGTCTCCAAAATCATCCCGGACACCTCGATTGTGCCCCGCGACGCAGACATTTCCGGCCCAGATGCTGGTATCCGGGAAGTGCCCCGCGCCCTTGGCAAGCGTGGCGCTGTCTGTGCCCTGGTAAACCTTGACGGACAGGCCGATAGCAGGGATTTTCAGGGTTCCCAGGCAGCCGCCGGAATAATAGAGGTCATCCGTAACTTCCGTGTATTGGGTAACGGCAAAGGACGAGCCGCCGGAGCTGGACGCGCTGCCAGACAGGGCAGGCGGCATGACCACGGCCCCCGTGCCGTTGCCCGACACCGTGACCTGGGCCGCCCAGTCCTTGTCCACCAGATTGGGGGTCAGCAGCGTCCCGCTGTTCAGGGTGTAGGATGTGGGGCTCCCAAATGCTGGCGGGATCACCGCCGCCGTCTTGCTCCGGTCGATGTTCACCGGCTCGTCCCTGGTGATGTATTGGGTATCGTCCGAAGTGGGCGTGCCGAACAATCCGGCCTCCGGCGCGTCCATGGTGTAGTCTAGGGCGGAGGCGGGCGTGGCAAGCGCCGCCAGCAGGCAGCAGGCGGCGCACAGAGAATAGATGGTTTTCTTCATTACTTTACATACCCCCGTTTCTTATCCCGCAGATACTTGACCAGCTTCCAGCCGCCGAAACCGGCCCCGCCCAGGGCGATAAGCCCCAGGGGGATCAGGGCAAGGCGCGGGTCGATGCTCCCGCCGTTTTCCGCCGCTGTCTCCGCCGCTCCGTCTCCGTTTTGCGTCTCACCGTGGGACGCGAATATGGCGGTATAGGTCACGGTGTCGCAGCTGGTCTTGGTGACATCCCCCTTGTAGTCCGCCGTGACCGTGTAGCCGGTGGCATATTTGCTGGTGGCGGTGCCGGTGTAGGTGGCCGTGGCGGTGTAGCGGATCGCCAGGTCGTAGCCGTCCTGGTAGTCGGTGGCCGCCTCCTGCCAGTCCACGTCCGCCAGGGTCAGGGTGCGCCCGCCCTCCTCCGTGGTCTTGGGAATGAGGGAGACGTCCGCGCTGGACAGGTTGGGATAGGTACGGGTGGCGGAGACGGTGCGGGAGGACGTGCCGTAGCCGGACGCCTCCACCTGGATACTGGGATAGTCCGGGGTAAGCACGCCGGTGTAGCCGTCCTCCGTGGTGATCTCCAGCTCCGGCTCCAGGAGCTGGAGGATCTCGGCCATGTCGTTGGTGTCCGTCTCCAGAGTGATGACCTCAATGTGCTCCTTGGTATCGATCTCCGTCTGGTCCTCCTTGATAATGTCCAGCAGGGTGTAAATGCGGCCGGACCGCTCGAAATCTTCTGTTGGTATGAGTGCCGGGTCGTCTGTGGGGGACAGTTCATAAGTTTTGCTGATACGTGGCTCGTCCAGGTCTCCCGCTGTGTACTCCAAAACCTCCGTGGGGTAGAGTGCGGGAGGCTCTGCCTGGGCGGGGGCCGTTTCCGTGTTTTCCGCCGCCCCGTCCCCAGCGGCCAGAGCGGAGCAGGGGCAGAGGGAGAGAGCCAGCAGCAGGGCGGCCATGGCGGGGAATATTCGGCGTCTGTACTTCATACTCCAAAAAACCTCCGATAAAAATGAAACTCACCGGGAGAGGAAAAACCTCCCACGATGGCAAAAGCCGGCTCCTGCCGGCTTTTGGGGTGTGCTCCCCCTTGGTGACTGAGAACGCCGCCGGGCTCCGCCTGTCAAGGTCCGGCCAGTCCGCAGACTGGCCGGCTCGCGCAAAATTGCGCCAGCAATTTTGCGGCCTTGACGGGCGGGGGCAGGTGGCGTATCTTCCCCCCAGGGGGGCACGCCCCCGGTTATCTGATTCCCTGACGGCGGCGGCCCCGTTCCTGCTGGCGGGGCTGGATGCTCCGTTCAATGCCGTCCCCCATATTCCGGGCCGCTTTCCGCAGGGCCTCCAGTGCCTCGCCCCGGTCGGTGGGCTCGTAGCCCTCATAGAGCCGGGCGGCTTCTCCAGTCTGGGGGGCCTTGCAGTCCACTCCGAACCGGCGGCACAGCATGTAGCCGATGCTTTCCGCGTCCAGCTGGTAGTCCCGGCGGTCAAAGTCCATGTTCCGTCCCTTGTCGTGGCCCCTGGCGTAACCGATCTCGGTAGCCAGGGCAGAGAACACTTCCGCCTCCCCATAGCTGGGGTCGATGGTGATACAAAGATTCCGCTCATCATAGCGGGCGGGGGCGCCCAACTCCTGCCCCTCGGTGATGGGTACAGGGGAATAGTTCATCAGGGCGCCTAGAGCCGATTCCATGCGGGCGGTGTTCTCCGCCAGGGGTACGGGCTCCTTCATCGGTTTGCCGGTGGTCTGGCTGACGTCGTAGTAGTCCCCCATGAGGTAGCCCCTGCGCTGGCTGTTCCGGGCGGGGACAAATACCTTGGCCCCGTCCTTCATGGATTCCTCCCGAACATAGCGCCCCTGCTCGTGCCAAAAGCTGATAGTGCCGATCTTGGTGGCCCCGTCCATCTGGAACATGGTTAGGGCCACATTCCCGGCGCTGCATGAGATGTTGTCCGCCTGCAAGTCCAGAAACTTCTGGTACAGCTCCGGCCGGGTGGTGATTTCCTCCAGAGCCGCGTCCCGCAGGTCGGACAGGTTGCCGCGCTCGGCCCGCAGAGATTCCACGCGGGCTTGGTCGCTGACAGATTTGCTCTTAATTAGATCGCTGATACTCAAATCAATTCCTCCTTTTACCGTGCTTTTTCCTTGATTTTCTCCGGCCCGGAGCGTGTCTGCTCCGACACGGATTTCAGATATTCCAGGCGCTTGCGGACAGAGGGCTTTTGTTCAGCAGTCTCCGTCTCCGAGGGAGTCGAGCCAGTCCCGCGCTCTTTCGAGGACTTCTCTTGTGGAACGCGGGTGTTCACTTTTTTTGGTGTTTCTTCCTCCTGGGCCTGGGTCTGCTGGGGAATGGGATAGCCCATGGCCTCCATGACGGCGTTGAGCTGGGCGGCGTAGTTCTGGGTGGACACCACATTGACATACCCGCTTTTATTTCCCTTTTTCTGGGCGAAAAAGAACAGCACGCCGAACTCCTTTGCTAGTTTTTGGAATTGCCCCATATCCTCCTTTTTGATGCGGATGACCTCCGCCGGGGCGGGGTCACGAGCCAGGCGTTTGGAGTTGGTCTTGCCCACCACCTTATAATTGTCCTTGGCAATGGCAAGGAGGAGGGCGGCCACATTCTTGACGCCGCTCCCCAGCAGCTTGGCGGCGCTCTCCGTTGCCTGAAGGCTCTCCTTGACCACCAGATCAGCGGTCTCCGCACTGACATCCATCATTCATCACCTGCTTTCACGCAAAATTTTGATAAAATCCAATGTACTGCCAATTTGAACATGGGTGCGGTAGTGCCTGACCACCCGGCGCACATAGGGAACGGCCTCCCGCCGGGTGCGGGCGGCAAACCGCTCCGCGTCCTGGGCGGAGGCGGCGTAGTCCAGCACGGTAACGCTCCCAAAGGGATGCCCGTGGACGGCGCGGGAGACATGGAGATACAGCGCGTCCACATGGGGGCCGGGAAAGCCCAGGTAGGCCGTCCAGCAGAGGTTAGCGTAGCTCTCCGCCAGATAGACGTCCTCCACAGGGAACAGATAGCTCTTTTCTCGGCGGGACAGGAATAAATAGTCCTTGTCCTCCTGCCGCTCCAGTTTCCGAATATCCAGCGCAAGGCTGTCCGGGTCAAGCTGGGGGCGGTAGTCAGCGAACAGGGCCAAAATGCCGGTCAGGTCGGCTTTCACGATTTGCAGCAAGGTTCTTTTCCCGATCCTCCTTTTCCCGGCGGGCCTGGGCGTGGCAGGTTTCCGCCTGGGCCCGGATGCGGGGAATATCCGCCGCGATCTGGCCGCAGGTTTTCAGCTGGCCCCGGAGCCGCCGTAATTCCTGATTGATACTCTCGATCTCGCTTGTCACATCTTCCCCCGCCCGCTTTTGCTGATAGAGCTCCTTCCTCTGCTCGGTCAGGGCGTCGATTTCGGCCTGAAACGCCGATTCCAGCATGGCGAGCTGCTGCTCTGTGTCGATGCGGTAGGTCTGCAATAGTTTCATCTGCCGCTGGTAGCGGTGGAGCTTGGTCACTTCCGCCCGGATGGGAAAGGGGTATTGCCGTTTCCCCCTGGGGCGGCGGACACCTAGAAGATATAGGTAGGACACATAGAGGGCCCGGAAACCGTGTAATTTTTGTGGGCGGCGCTCCGGGAGACGTCCGCCCTGAACGGTGTATCGCCGTTGTCTCCTGGGTATGGGCCTTTGCACCGGCTGGGGCTGTTCCTGGGCCTCGCCCCGGCGGATGGCGGTCAGCCGGGCCCGGACGTCCGCCTCGGTATAGCCGTCCCCCAGGCTGTCCAGGCGGAAAAACCGCTGGGCCCCCGGTGGGCGGACGGCGGTGTGTTTCACGTCGGCCCCATACTTCACCGCATATCCCTGCCGCCGAAGGGCGGCCAGGAAGGTGTCAAAGGTAAAGCCCTCTTGGATAGCGGCGTCTATGTCTTGGCGGATCAGGCCGGTGACGGTGGCCCCGCCCCGGCTCTCCGCGTCCCATTGAGCATAGTGCTTGCCCTGGCCCTGGGGGTGGATGATGGACAGGCCATAGTCCCGGCTCACGGCGTTGGAGGTGCCCCGCACCTGGCCGAAGTAGCTCTCAAAGTCGCTCCGGTACTTCTTCCCGTCCATAAAGGAGACGGAGTTGAATACGATGTGACAGTGATAGTGCTCCCGGTCCAGGTGGGTGGACACCACGGCCTCATAGCGGTCCCCCAGCAGTCGGCGGGCAAACTCTACCCCGGCGGCGTGGGCCTGTTCCGGCGTCACCTCGCCGGGGGCGTAGGAGTGGATGATGTGGTAGCCCAGGATGCCGCCTTTTTTGTCCCAGCGGCGCTTGGTGGCCTGCATTTCCTGAAATGCGGTGCGGGCCTGGCAGTTGACGCCGGTGACGAGCTGGCGGGATTTTTCCGGGTTTTCTGCATAGGTAAGGGCATAGGACAGACTGCTCTTTTCCTCATTGAGCACATAGTCCAGACAGTGATCCAGGCGGGCGCGCAGGGGGATGATCTTGTCGTAGGCCATTTAGAACTGCTCCTTGACCAGACGGGCCGCCTCATAGACCAGGGCTGCCGCCCGCCGCAGCTCCGGCTCGGCGGCGCTCTTTTGGGCGTTGGCCCAGTACGCGATTTGATTGGCGTTGTTGCCGATGGCGTGGAGCTCCCGCACCAGGGCGGCCACCTCGTCGGGCGGCCGGGGGCGGAGCTGGATGCCGGCCACCAGATTGCGGATAAAGGGGTCGATTCCCAGGCCGGCTTTCTTCGCCTGGGCTTTCAGGTGTTGGTATTCCTGCTCGTTCATCCACACGCTGACATGGCGGTTTCGTCTCCGCATGGCGAACTACCGGCCCGGCCCAGAACGGGCGGGTTTCCTGGGTGGCCTGGACCGTGCCCGTTCCCGCGCCTGCCAGTAGGCGGGATTGTACTGCTGGATATTGCGGTCAATATCCCGTTCAAATGCGTCCGGGTCTTTGACATGGCTGGGCGGGCTCCACAGTTTCTTGTCCATCAGTTCCCGGAGGACAACGGGTTCCTGGCAGTCCTCCTCGAACCATAGATAGCCGCCCTCCCGGAAACCGCATTTTCTGGCCGCCGGGGATAGGAGCATCGCCGCCTCCCGCGTGACCTGAATACCGCCATGTCTGGCTGTGGTGACAAGTTCCATGCCGGGGATCAGGGTCTCACTATACTGGATTTGCCCCCAGGGGGAAAAATCTTCCTGCATTTCATTCCTCCAGTTCAAGCAGATTTTGTGTCTCACGGTGGGATTTATTTCGGGATGAGGCGGCCGGGTGGCCGCCGCTGTTTCACGTCTCACCGTGAGACGCGATTTCGTGGGGTATTAGGGGGCCATGCCCCCTAACAAGGGTCATTTGTGCTACCAAATGACATACTTGCTAAGACAGCGCCGCCAAAGGCGGCGCTGTGCGCGGTTGGGGAGAATTGTTATCGCCCCGGATGGGGGCGACGCTTTGCCGTGGGCTTTTTTACTTTCCCAGTCTGCCAGCGGTGTTCCTCCATAATAATACGGGCCAGTTCCGCCTCATTTTCTGGTGCGTAGCGGATGCGGCGGACGCCGCCGTGTCCCGGCAAAATGGTGGCAATCTGGTGTGGATTCTCTTGGTAGGGGACTGTGATGGTGTGACCGCTCTCATATTGGATGGTCATAGTAGAGGCAATCAGGGCGTGTCTCTGCACACGCCGCACCTGCTCCCGGTAGTTTAGAGGGATCACGCGCCCCACGACCCGGCCATTCTCCCGGCCTGTTACGGTGATGCGGTACGCCTTGATTTCATCTGGCTCGTTCGCGTAGTAGGTCCAAATGGAGTAGGCGCCTGTCCCATACAGGAACGCCTCCCTTTCCTTGACACACCATGTCCCGGTGGGTCGGCTCATCCAGTAGAAAACACGGTCCTCCATGTTGGGCTCCTGGACAGCTTTGGTCAGTTTTTCCACATCGTAGGAGAAGTCGGAGCGGTAGGCTTTTGTGTTTGCCTCCATCACGCGGGCCAGAAAAGGGATCAGATCAATCGTGTTTTCCATAGCGGTCTGCCTGGGGGCCATAGTCCGGGGACAGGTACTTTTCCTCAAACTCGGCGGGGGTGTAGCTCCCAGCCTCAATGTCCAGGAACAGGTCGCCCGGCTCGATCTCCCGCTGGCCGTCCGTCGTCAGGTGGATCTTCACTGGGGAGAGCACTGTGCCCAGAAACTTCTCTCCGGCGTCAGCGGTGAGGCACCGGGGGCTGTCCGGGAACGTGGGGCCGGACATAAGCTCGTAGTGGTGGAGGCCGGGGTAGACGTTCTCGGTGGCAATACGGTTAGGGCTGAACAGGGCCGGGATGCCAAAAATCTCGATCTCCCGCATACGCTCCTGATTGGTGTTGTGTTCCATTTTCAATCACTCCTATCGTGTCGGGCCCGTTTTGGGCTTTCGCTTGGGTTGGATTTTCAGGGGATCGGTGCCGTCCTTAGGTTGGATGGCTGTAATCCGGCTGGCGGAATAGATGGCGTTATCGGTGAGCTGGCGCTGCCACGCCCCCTCGCTCCGGGCCCAGTGAAAACCACGGCTTTTCATTTCCTGGCGCAGTTCCGCACTGGGGATTTCGTCAAAGAAAACTTGCAGACGGTTGTTTTCCGCGTTGGCAACGACTTTGCCACCCTCAAACTCCCATCCCTGGTAGCCCAGCTCCCGCGCCTCGGTGAGCTGTTTGATTCGCGCTTGCAGTCGGCGGATTTCCTGGCTGTTGTTTGAGAGGGCATAGGGTGGATAGGGAGTTTTCTCCCAGGAGTAACCGTTCCGCACCCGGTCGTCCAGCTTCTCCGCTTGGTCATCCGACAGACCGTGAAAACCGCGGCAGGTGCCGTGTTTGCGGTAGTAGGCGTTGATCTGTTTCATCCGGGTTTGGGCCACTTGCAGGCTCTCCAGCTTCTCCGTCAGCTTGGTCAGGGCCTCCGGGTCATCCGAAAAGATTGCGGTATTGCGCTCTGCGGCCTCTGCCTTGTGCTCGTAGTAGGCCGCCTTTTCCGACGCGGCGATGGATTTCTCCATCTTCTGGTCTGACCGTTTCAGTAGATTTCGGTGTCCCTGTTCTGAATGGTGACCTACCAAAATGGGTTGGCCGGGAGGGATATGCTCAAGCATGGAAATGGATTCATGGGAGAGTTGTCGGCGCTCCTGTCTTGCCTTTTCCGCTTTTTCGCGGTAGCGGTCAATCCGGGCCTGTTTTCGTTCCTCATACTCGCTCAAAGGCACTCCTCCTTATGAATAAAGTAGTTCTCATTCCCGATGTTTCTAAGGGCCGTTTTAAGGGATGGCCTACCTTCCGGGCCCTTTCCGTTGCGGAGGGGCCGGGCCCCGTTTAGGCTGTGGCTCCACCTTGATCGTCACCGGCTCGTTGCCCCGTGCACCCAGCAGGATTTCCGCATGATGATATTTGGCCTTATACCGGGCCATTTGCTCCGGCGTCAGGGAACAGAAATTATCCTTGTCCAGTCCGCAGACAAAGAACGGGCCCCAAATGCCGCCGTAGCCGCCCTCCACACTCCGATTAAAAGGCATACTCAGAAATAGGCTTTCATCGTTGCTCACCAGGGCAACGGGTTCCTTAAAGGGATAAATGGCGCTGATGTGTCCACCTACCGCCGCCTGCATTTCCTCCAGGCCGTTGATCTCCTTTTCATAGGGGGCCATTCCAGGCTCCACCATAAGGACACGCATGGTCGATCCGCTCCTTTCCGAAAATAGATACAAAAAAAGCGCCCTCACTGGCGCTTGTGCCGGGGGCTGTCCCGGCCATGCTTTGGGTTGAGGCGCTTGACTTTGACACGCGGGGGATATTGGAACACTTTGTATTCCCGCGGGATTTCCTTGCCGTCGTAGATTTCCTGGAACGTAGCGGAGCGGTGGTGGAAGATGTAGCCCTGGGGCGTCAGATCCCCGTTTTCGTTGATGGCGGTAGTCTCCCCATACTCCGCATAGTCAAAATAAAATCTCGCCTCTTTCGGCAGAGAGAAGTCCCGCCGGCTGTCCACCAGATACCGGCCGTAGTCCTCATAGGTTTGGACCTCCGGCAACAGGGTGTATTGTTCCAGATTGCAGGGATAACTCAGATTGATTAAATCCTGTACGCCGTTGCAGTAGTCTCCGTGCCGGACAGCGGCAATAAATTTTGTCAATTCCTCCGGGGAAAGGCGCTCCAGGCGGCAGGCCAGATAGTTCAGCTCGTCAATGTGGGCGTACTCACCCAGGAGGGGTGCGATCCCGTCGATCCCGATGGAGTAGTCCTTGACGATCACTTCCTCATAGCGTACACCGTCTACACCGATGGCGCGCAGGGCCGCTTGCACCTGCTCTGTGGTAGTGGGAAAAGAGAGAGGTGTCTCTGCCACGATCCCGGCGGCGTGTTTGCCCAGGTTGGCGATTACAGCAGTAAATTCCATATTGTCACCTGGTTGGGCCTTTCTTGAAAATATCTTTCTTCTGCTCTTTTTTCTCCAAACGTTGGCGGCGTTCCTCAAGAGCGTCGTAGATGCTCTCCTCGATCTCGCGGGGCGTCATGGTCACATCGGGGAAATACTTCCGCAGCCGGTCCCCGGCCAGGATGACCTTGGTGTATTCAGGCCGGTCCTGTTCCCCCTTGCGCCCGTCAGCCTCTTTGCTGACTGGCTCTGGCTTTTTGCCTGATTCCACCGGGGCCGGTGCGGGAGCGGCCTGGGTAGGCGATTCCTGGGTAGCGGGCTTGGGCTGCTCCGGCTGTGGTTTCGGGTCAGGGGAGGGCGGCAGGGGCGGTTCCCCCTGGGTGTCGGGTTTTGTTCCGACCTGGCTCTGGGCGGGAGCTCCCGGCGCGGGCTGGGGCATGGGGACGACTTTGGGCGGTTCCAGTACATTTTCTCCCTCCAGCACTAACCGCATGGAGTTCTCGTCCAGCTTGCCCGCCTTTTCCACCTTTTTCATGTATTCAATTCGCTCGGTAGAAAGTTTATAGCCCAGGTCGTTGAGATGCAGCACCTCGTCCTGATTCTTTGGTTTCAAGAAAGAGATGGCCGATGCGACAGATAGGGGCAGGCTCCCGTCATCCACCCGGTCGCACACATCCTTGGACGCCTCGGACAGACGGATGATGCGGTTGAGCTTACTGACAGACATCCCCATCTCCTGGGCCAGCTTCTCGTCGCTGTTCAGCTCCTCGGCGGTGGGAGCGCCTTTCTTCTTCCGCCCGGCCTTCTGTTTCATGCCCTCCATCTTGCCGCGCAGGGCCCTGGCAAGGTCATAGGTTGAAATATGGGGGCGATGCAGGTTGCCGTCATTGACCAGAATTTTTACATCCGCGTCGTCGAGCTTCTGGATGATGGCGGGGACAGGGTAGTTCAATTCCTTGGCGATCATGTGGCGGCGCTGGCCGGACACGATTTCCAAACCGCCGCCCTCTGGGTTGATACGGGTCAGGACCGGGTCTTTGACGCCGTTGAACTCGATGGACTTCTTCAACTCCCGGTAGTCCTCGCTGTTTCGATCCACCGTGATCGTGTTGTATTTGGACTTCTCCAGATAGCCGGGGTGGAGGACGATAAAGTAGGATTCCCCCTCCTTGGGGCTGGGCAGGTCGTTCAGCGCCTTTTCGTCCGGGGGCGCCAGTCTGTCCTCGAATACTTGGGTGATCTGTGTCCCAGCGGGGCCCTTGGCGGTGGGGCCGGTCACGATGGGCTTTACCTCTATTTTGCTCTCCACGGGCTCTTTGGGCTTGGGTGTAGCGGCAGGGGCATCCTTGGTGGCGACTGTCTCCTTGGGTATGCCGGTGGTCTTGCCGTCCGGTTTGGCCTCTGTCTTGCCCACGGCGGGCTGTTCTTTGGATTTGGGAGTATCAGAGGCAGGGGCGGGCCCATCCTTAGCGGGGGCGGTTTCCTTGGGGGTGTCAGCGATCTTTCCGTCCGGCTTGGCCTCCGTCTTGCCCTCGGTGGGCTGCTCCTTGGGCTTGGGAGTACTGGCGGCGGGGGTGGCTGGCGCCTCCTTACTCTCCTTGGGGGTGTCGGCGGCCTTGCCGTCCGGCTTGGCCTCCGTCTTGCCCTCGGCGGGTTGCTCCTTGGGCTTGGGAGTACCGGCGGCGGGGGTGGCTGGTGTCTCCTTGCTCTCCCTGGGGGTAGGGCCGTCCTTGGCGGGAGTTGTCTCCTTGGGGGCGTCGGCAGTCTTGCCGTCTGGTTTGCCCTCTGTCTTACCCATGGCTGGCTCCTTGGGTATTGACACAGTGGCAGGGGCGGGCTGTTCCGTTTTCTTCTCAGCGGTGGGATTGACCAGCTTGCCGGGGATTGGCAAAGCAGGCTGGTTCTGGACCCGCCGGTGGTAGTCCACTGCCTCCTGCAAGGTCATTTCGTAGACAAACGCCGGAATATCCTGTTTCTTGGCAAGTTCGCTCCCACGGCGGCGGCGGTATCCAGCCACAAGCTGATATTCGCCGTCCTCCCGCAGCCGGAGAATGACCGGCTCTTTGACGCCGCTGGCCTGGATGCTGCTCACCAGCCCGCCGTAGCTCTTGTCCGGCTGCTTGGCGATAAATACGCCGGGCAGGTCATGGATTTTTGACAGGGAGATGATTTGGGATGACGGGCGCTCCGCGGGGGTGCCGGGGGTCTTGCTGGGTTCATCTGCCATAGGGTTTCCTCCTTAAAATAATTGCTTAAAATTGCGTCTCACCGTGAGATTTGATTCTTTTCCGGCCCCAAAATTGCCTTATGCCGGATTTGTGTCTCACGGTGAGATTCAATTCTAGCCGAAGTCATGCCGCACAGCGGCGGAATAGTAAGGGCCTATCGTCACCGGCGCGTTATATAATGCCGTGAGCAGATAGGCCCGGATATTATTGATTTTTGTGGTGGTCTGCTTGAGGGAGTCAATCACATACTCGATATGGGAGCTGTCCAGCTGTAAAAATCGTCGCTTGACGGTCTCCGCTGGTAAAACCTCCTTGCCGATGCGAATGGTGGAGGCGGTACTGCTCACCACGTCCACGATCAACTCCAAAAGACTTTCCACATCGTCATAGGGACATTGACGGCTCAAATAGTCATAATCAATATTCGCTTTGATCTGCTCTCTCTGCTCGTATCGCTCCATCTCCGATCCGCCCCCCGCTGGGGGGCTGGGGGGATAGATGGATGGATCAGGATAGCTAAAATCAGTTTGATTCTGATTAGTATAATTAGGGTCGGTTTTCTCGACGCCTGCACGTCGGCTTTCCCGACTTGCTGACGTCGGAGAAATCGACTTCTGCACGCCGGAAAAATCGACCCCTGGAAAGGGCGTAAAAGGAGGCTGTTCCGGCGGGGCTGGCTGTGAGGGTACAGCGCCGGTGGTGAACCGTTTTACATAGAGCTTGGTTGGCTTTCCCTGGCCCTGCCTGACGCGGCGGATCAGGCCCACGCCTTTCTTGGTGTCCAGGTCTGCCAGCATCTTCATGGCCTTATCCCGGCCGCAGTTCATGTCCCCGCATATCTCCTCGACGGTGTAGTAGATATACACGCGCCCGTCCTCGTCGTACCAGCCGTTCTTGACGGACAGGCTCATACGGTCTAACAGCATACCGTACAGCAGCTTGGCGTCCGTGGATAGGTGCTTAAAACGGGGGTCTGTGATAAGCTGGCGGGGGATGCGGAAATAGATAAACTGTTCCGCCTCGTCGCCATAAAAATATTCCGATATTGCGGCCTCTGGCATGGTCGGCTCCTCCTTTTGGGCAAAGAAAAAAGCACGATTGTCAAATCGTGCTTTTTTCTGGATGTTCAATTTTGTCACAAGGTCTTGGTTTTACGGTAACTGCCTGGTTTTTTCTTTCTTTTCGTCTTGGTGGTTATGAACAACTTCCTGATCTGCGGCATACCTTCGCCACTGCCTCCCTGGAGCACGGGATGGATGTAAAGACGCTCTCCACCATCATCGGCCATGTGTCCAGCAGCACCACGCTGAATATCTACGCCCATGTCACAAACGAAATGCAGAGGACTGCGGCAGCAAAGATTGATCAGGGCATTGGTAAGAAAACTCCAACGGCAGAAGCAGAAAATACTCCCCGGAGACCTGCCCCCAGCACCTTTCAGCCCTACAAAGGACAACGACGCAAACCCGGTACCGGCTGCATCAGCCAAATTAACGACCACCTTTGGGAGGGCCGATACTCCCCCGTCGTCAACGGCAGGCGCATGGCCCGGAACATCTATGCCAAAACTGAGGCAGAATGCGAGAAAAAGCTGGCGGAACTCATCAGGCAGATGAAGTCGGAAATCGCAACAGAGAAAGCCAGCTAAAAAGTATCAGGCCTCTGGAGCACACACTCCGGAGGCCTGATTTTTTCTGTCTGTGGCTTGTTGTGTGGTCAACTCTTTGACCACACAATGTTACACCGTTAGAAAGTCACAAAAGCAAGACAAAAACCGCCCTTTTCAAACGAAAAAAGCGGTTTTTTGGAGCTGCTATCCGGATTTGAACCGGAGACCTCATCCTTACCAACTGATTGGGAGGGTGAGGTCGGCTGCTTTTGGGGCCTTTTTACTCTTTTTTTGTCCGGAGCGCCGTGCTATCCGGTACTCTTGTGTCCGTTGATTCCGTCCGCTTTTTTCGGCGTGTGGGTCACGGTGTGGGTCAGTTGGAAACCTCATCGTCGAAAAAACGGACTGGCTACGCCTGAAGTTCCCGTTTCACCATTTCCCGCTCGTAGTTGATGCGGGTAATCTCCTCAATAAACACCCCCCTGTGCCGGAGTGGTCTTGGGCCAGGATACGCCAAACTTTCTGCACATGGAGAAGAACGTCTGATACCACAGCCGGTCTTCTTCGCTCTCGCGGGTAAAGTACCACCTGGCTTCGTCCATAGTCAGCTCTCCTCCAAGTAGGCTGTAAATATCATCTGTGCGGCTTCATTACAAATCAGATATCTGGGTGCCGCATCCCGTCGCTCTTCCAGGCACCCGGAATGCTCCGAAATCCCGCTCGTAGTGTCTCGCCAGCTCCGGCGTCTTCGCATTCAGGGTTACATCACCGTTAAATCCGGCGTCCACAGACAACTGGATGCCATAAGCTACCATCGTCTGCCCGACACCCCGATATTTGGATACGGCGGTGCGGGTTGGGTTGCTCTCCGGCTCGCTCTCCATATAGATGATATGGACGGCCAGATTTTCTTCCCTAACCTCATAGGCGCTAAGAGCCACCAGCGCGCCCTCCATAGTCTTGAGCGCATACAGATCAAAGCGCTCGTAGTGATATATTGCTGGTCCAATCCATCTGCCATGGATCGGCCATCGCTGCCTCCAGATCCCGCTTCTCGGCTTTGGCGATGAATATAGGCGCCCTTGCTCGATCCACATCCCAAATATGGAGTACAAACCGTGCCATACCACCACTGTCCTTGATGCT
Source organism: Flavonifractor sp. An306 (assembly GCF_002159455.1). Taxonomy (GTDB): domain Bacteria; phylum Bacillota; class Clostridia; order Oscillospirales; family Oscillospiraceae; genus Flavonifractor. The sequence goes on along the minus strand of NZ_NFIQ01000006.1, from coordinate 35,325 downwards.
TTCCTATATTGAGTATGCTATATTCATCGAGCTTTTACAACAATATAAGGTTATGCAATGTACTCGGCTACGATTTTAAATCGCTTGCTCAGGAATTGCGCCGGTATAAACAATAAAAAGGCTCCACGGGTCCCAAAGGGTAATACCCGGTGGGCGGACTGCGGTTTGTCAGTCTGCTCACCGGGTACTCACTCGCAATTCTGATCATCGGGGATAAACAATCAGTTTATTGGCCTGCATGGCCTCCTGTGATCTCCTCCACCCGGACCTTGCGATCCTCCCTCAGGGAGAGGGTGGCCGCATCGGCGGCGGCGATGGCCGCCCGGGCGGCCTGGCCGGTCATGAGGGGCTTGAACTCGTCGGGGACGCTCTCGCCGTGGAGAACCCCGTTGAAGAACTTCATCTCGTTCTTCATGATGCTATGCAGCCACAGGGGGGGCTTCTTGCCCGGATGGCCGTACTGGATGGCGCCGTCCATCTCGGTGGAGTGGTAGATCCGGGTACGGTCGTCGTCCTCCTCCTGAGTCTCGTGAACCAGGTAGTGCTCTTCCCTGCCGTCCTTGGTCTTGACGGTCATACCCACGTTGCACATGTCGATGCGGATGGCGCCCTCGGTGCCCTCGATGAGCACATAGTGCTCCGGCCAGTGGAAGGCGGAGCCGTACTCCACCACCGCGTAGGTGTTGTTGCCGAACTCCATGTTGAGGAAGAGCATGTCGTCCTCGTCGCCGAACTGCTTACCCTTGTGGGCCACGTTGCCGCCGGTCATGGTCACCTCAGTGGCTGGGCCCATGATGAACTGGATGCAGTCCACCTCGTGGATGTGGTGGTACAGGTGGCCGCCGGACTGGGCCCGCACCTTTTTCCAGCTGATCTCCGGCTGGGGCTCCTCCCAGCCGTTGCGGGCGGAGTGGGCATAGAGCACCCGGCCGATGGCGCCCTCGGCGATAAGCTGCTTGGCCTTGCGCACGCCGTGGAAGAAGTTCATCACGTGGCCGGCCATGAGGATCACGCCGTTCTCCTGGGCCGTGCGCACCATCTCGTCGCAGTCGGCGTAGGAGAGGGCCATGGGTTTCTCACAGAACACATGCTTTTTGTGCCTGGCCGCAGCCAGCACCGGGCCCTTGTGGAGGTAGTTGGGGGTGGCCACGATCACCGCGTCCACGTCCGGACGGCCGCACAGCACGTCCAGGTCGGTCTCCACATCGCAGCCGTACTCTTTGGCGATGGTTTCGCCGTTCTCGGGATCCAGGACGGCCACCACCTTGGCCCCTTCCTGCTCGTTGAGAATCCGGCCCAGCTCGGCGCCGAAATAACCAGTACCTACAATTGCATATCCGATGGTCTTCATCGTTCCAATCCTTCCTTTCCCTTATTTCACCGCGCCGTCCGCCAGACCGCCGGCGATCTTATTTTGGATGATGCAGAAGAAGATGATGGAGGGCAGAACCACAATGGCGCTGGCAGCCATCATGGAACCCCAGTTTAGGATGTCCGCGCCCTCCAGGGTCTTGACCGCCACGGACAGGGTAGTCTTTTCCGAGCTGCTCACCAGCAGCAGGGCGTACAGGAATTCGTTCCACGCGTTGATGAACACATAGATGGCGGTGGAGACGATGCCCGGCCGTACCAGGGGAAGCACAATGCGGGTGAATACCTGGAAGCGGTTGGCGCCGTCAATGCGCCCCGACTCCTCAATATCGATGGGCACCGTTTTGAAGAAGCCCACCAGCATCCACACCGCGTAGGGCACGCTGAAGGACATGTACACCAGCACCAGGGCAATGCGGGTGTTGGTCAGGTGCAGGACGTTCATCACCACCGCGTAGGGGATGACCAGCATGATGGAGGGGAACATGTAGGTTGTGATGAGGATCTTGGTCATGATGTTGCCCAGTTTGGGGAAGAACCGGATGATGCCATAGGCCGCCAGGGCGGAGATAAAGGTGGCGATCACCGTGGTGCACAGGGCCACGATCAGGCTGTTTTTGATGTTGGTGGTAAAGCCCAGGGTGACCAGCACCGTGTGGAAGTTCTCCAGGGTCCATTCCATGGGCAGGATTTTGGTTGGATTGGCCAGCATCTCCCCGCTGGACTTGAAGGCGGAGACCAGCAGCCAGATCAGGGGGAATATGCACAGCACCGACAGCACAATAAGATAGACATAGGAGAAGCACCCGCCAGGGGAGAAGCGTCTTAGTTTTTTCATCTCACTTGTCCTCCTTCTCCCAGCGGTTGATCACCGTGAAGTAGAGCACACACAGGATCACCAGGAAGAGCAGCAGCAGAATGGAGGCCGCCGACGCCTTGCCTACCAGCCGGCCGGTCCAGCCGGTGTCGTAGATGAAGATGGGCATGGTGGTACTGGCCCCCGCCGGGCCGCCGCCAGTGATCATGTAGATGATGTCGAAGTTGTTGAATACCCACACGGTGCGCAGCACCACCAGCAGACCCACCACCGTCCGGATGTGGGGGGCGGTGACGTATCGGAAGGACTGCCAGCTGCTGGCCCCGTCGATTTGGGCCGCCTCGTACTGATCCTGGGGGATGGTCTGGAGGGCGGCGTACACATTAACCATGATCAGCGGAGCGCCAAACCAGATGTTGATGAAAATTAGCGTGGGCAGAACCAGATTCTTGTCGCTGAGGAACTGAATCAACTCCGGCGTGATGCCCAGATCCCGCAGCAGGGTGGGGACAAATCCATGGATGCCGTTGAGGAGCCACTTCCAGGTCATGGCTGTGGCGATGGCCGGGAATGCCCAGGGGATGATGGCGAAGATGCGGAACAGGTTCTTGGCCACCTTGTTCTGCACCCGGTTCAGAGCCAGGGCCCCGATAAAGCCCACGATCAACTGCCCCAGCACGCTGAACAGGGTCCACAGGAGTGTGTGGCCGAAGGCGGAGTAGAAATCCCCGTCTGTCAGGATATCAATGTAGTTTTGCAGGCCGACCACATCGAAGTCGTTCCGGATCATGGTCTTGTTGGTGAAGCTGTACATCAGTGTGGACAGCAGCGGATAGATCAGCAGGCAGATGACCACCAGCATGGCCGGTCCCACAAAGATCCAGCGCGTCGCCCGGCTTCCCTGGATCCCTCCGGAGCGCAGGGTACGCTTGGGAATTTTCAATGCCAACCCTCCCTTTCCTTTTCGTCTCATGTGGAGGGGGCGGAAGGAACCCTTCCGCCCCCAGGTGGTTCAGCCGTCAGGCGACCATGGTTGCAAAGATCTCGTTCAGTTCGTCCTCGGCGGCCTTGGCGGCGGTCTCCACATCGGTGCCGTTGGTGATGATGTCCTGGAACATCTCCTCAATGACACCCTGGCTGGTCAGCAGGCCGGCCTGGGCGCTGGGCCCGTGCTCGAAGCCGATGGCGGTGCCCTCCTCCACAGCCTGGGTGATGATGGCGGCCTCGTCAGAGAACTGCTGTACAGTGGGGTTGGACAGATACTCCTCATTCTGGTCGATGCCCTTGATGGAGGGCAGCATGCCCACGGGTACGGCGGCCAGGAAGTCCAGGTAATTGTCGGTCTGATACAGATACTCGATGAAGGCCTGGCAGATCTCGGGGTGCTCGGAGTTGGCCCAGGTCACCAACGGGATGTGGGTGGCCTCGGCACTGTAGTAGGGGTCGTCCTCGTTCATCTTGGGCAGAGGCGCGCAGGAGATGTAGTCCAGCAGGTCGGGGCGGTTGGACTCCACGCCGCTGATCTGGAAGCCGGAGTTGAAGTCAAAGGCTGTAGTGCCCTGATAGTACAGGGTGGCGTGGTCGTTGACGGTGTAGTTGATGGTCTCGGCGGGTGAGCAGTTCTTGTACATGTTCACCCAGTAGTTGATGCCCTCGATGGCCAGGTCGCTGGTCAGGTTGGCGGTGAGATCGTCGTTGAGCAGGCTGCCGCCTCCGGAGCGGACGTAGTAGTTCAGGTAGCGGGTGCACAGCAGGTCGTTGGGGCTGCAGGAGACGGCGCAGCCGTACAGGCCCTCGTCGGGGTTGGTCAGCGCCACCGCTGCGTCATAGAACTCGTCCCAGGTGGTGGGTACCTCCAGCCCGGCCTGCTCCAACAGATCGGTACGGTACCACATGACCTGCGCGTGGGAGTAATAGGGGATGCCGTATGTAGCGCCGTCCATCGACATGTCGGCCAAGGCGTTTTCGGAGAAGAGATCCCGACCGATGGCGTCGATGGTGGAGTCCATGGGGACCAGCACGCCGGCGTTGAGCATCTCCACCACCTCGCCGGTGTTCTGGGCGGTGCTGATGTCAGGCAGATCGCCGGTGGTGATGCCGGCGTTCCACTTGGTGTTGAAGTCGCCCCAAGCCATGGTCTCGATGTTGATGGTCACGCCGGGGTTGTCAGCCATAAACTGGTCGGCGGCCGCCTGGATGGCCTCCATGCGGGCGCCCTGGGTGAAGGAGTGCCAGAAAGTGATCTCGCCGGAGAGTTCGCCGGCCTCGCCGGCGGGCTGGAAGCTGGTGTTGGCGGGCGGATTGTCGGTTTCGGCCGTTCCGCCTCCGCCTCCACATCCTGCCAGAAGGGAGACCGAGAGGGCCGCTGCAAGGGACAGAGACAGCAGTTTTTTCATATTTGGGATCCTCCTTACCTCACTTTTTAGTAGTTTTGACTACATCTAAAGTATACTTCCGGGTTTGATCGGAAACAAGGACGTAAAGCGATCATTGATAGCATAAAACGCCCAAAATTTGGGCGTTTTATTTTGCGAAATCCGTCTATGCTTTGTGATATTTTTCACAAATTATTGTGCATTTCTCCGATACTCCTGCGGGGACGCGCCGAAGTTCCGGCGGAACATCCGGGAGAAGTAGTTGGGATCCTCGAACCCCACCTCATAGGCGATATCGGAGATCCGCGCGTCGGTCACCAGCAGCCGCCGGGCCGCCACCATCAGGCGCAGATCCTGGATAAAGGCGCCGGGGGACTTGCCGGTGTACCGCTTGAACAGGCGGCGCAGGGAGGAGGGGCTCAGGTTGGCGGTTCGGCACAGGGACTCGGTGGTAAACTGCTCGGTAGGGTGGTCCACGATGTAGTCCACCAGGGCGCCGATGCGGGGATCCTGCTGGGGCAGGCGGTTGAGGTGCAGATCGTAGCGGAGGGTGAAGGGGGTGTCCTCCCGGACGGTGCTGCTCCGCGCCGGCTGCCCCCCGGCCTGCTCCACCAGCCAGGCGATGATCAGCTCCAGATTGCCCCGGACCCGGAAGGCCTTGCCCGGGTTCTGGGAGGTGGCGCTGCGGTACACCTGGTCAAAATAGGAGAGGATGGAGGCGTCCCCGGCGCAGTCGTTGACCAGCCGGATGTGGAAATGATCCCGCAGCAGATCCTCCGCGCCCAGCTGGGTGGCGGACTTGAAGCGAATGGAATAGAACTCAAAGGTCTGGTCCATGGTGTGGCAGCTCAGCCGGCAGCCGTCGGGAAGGTATACAACCTGTCCCTCGTGGACCAGGAAGGACCGGCCGTCCACCACAAATTCCGCGCTGCCCCTCAGGATGTAGCGCACCATGGCGTAGGGCAGGTGGCTGTCCGGAAAGACCCACCCCGCACCAAAGACATAGCGGTCCACATAGAGAAAATAAAATCGCATGGCCGTATAGAGTTGGTTCTGTTCCATGGCGGGCCGCCTCCCCTGTCGTATTTACCATATTTTATCACCCGGATAAAGAAACCGCAATATGATCGCTTTGTCCTGCCGCGTATACGCTCGGGCTGTTCTGAGTCCTATCGTTGGGTGGAGAAGCACACAGAGGGGAACAGATGACGCGCGGTAGTGGAATCAGGCAACAGCCAGCAAGCGACCCGTGTGCCCCGCTGTAAGCCCTGTGTGCCTCGATTGGGGAAGCTCAGAGCCTCCCCCCCTCCCGAGGTTTTTGAGGCCGGATCAGGCCGGTTTCGGAAGCCCTCAAGGGGCAAAGGACGAAGCAGGATAACCCCTAATTACACATCTCCCCGCAGTGCGGAGAACGCCTGGGTCACCGGTACTTGTACGGCCTGGGGAGCAGATTTTACCCACCCTCGGGTGGGGCAAGCAGAGCATTTGGCTTGCCGCAAGCGGCCGCCAAACGCATTTTTGCGGGCAGAAGCCCGCACCCACTTTCCCGTCGGGGGCCCCCCACGGGGCTAATTGATAACAATCTGATAACAGTGGCCGGTTACACTGGCTATCCACAAAAAGATCTGGTATGGTGTGCTTCCCAGTGATGGGGGTACGCCATACCAGATCTTTTTACGGAGGTGAAATTCATGGCAGAGAGGACAAGAAGCCAGGTGGTTGCCTTCCGGGTGACCAAAGCGGAACGGCGGCAGATCGAAGGGAAGGTGCGCAAGTCCGGCCTGAGCCAACAGGCATATCTGCTCCGGGCCGCCCTGGAGGAACCCATCTGCGTGGTAGAGGAGCTCAGGCCCATCCTGGCGGAGCTGCGGGGCTGGGGCCGGAACCTGAACCAGCTGGCAGTGCTGGCCCACACCGGCCGGGTGCAGACGGTGTATCTGCGCGAGTGCACGGAGGTGTTGGGCAAGACCTACGAGGCGGTAAACCGGCTGCTGACAGAGAAAGACGGGGTGATCTCCTGTGGCAACGTGCAGCTTCATCCGGGAACATAAGCAGACCGCCGGGGCCATGGGCCGGGTACTCCACTACGTGTCCCAGGAGAAAAAGACGGTAGATCTGGACGGGCAGAAGTATCTCTCCGGCGTCAACTGCGGGGCAGAGGTGGCACAGCAGAGCTTCATGGCCACCAAGAATCTGTACGGCAAGGCCAGCGGCACGTTCTTCTACCACTACGTCCAGTCCTTCTCTCCGCAGGAAAACGTGACTCCGGCACAAGCCCACCAGATCGCCCTGGAGCTGGCGGAGCGGTTCTTCCCCGGCTGTGAGGTGCTGGTAGCCACCCATGTGGATGCGGAACATCCCCACTCCCACTTCGTGGTCAACTCCGTCCACCCGGACACGGGGAAAAAGCTCCACTTCACGCCCAAAACCCTGGAGCAGATGAGGGCGGTCAGTGACCAGCTCTGTCTGGAGCACGGTCTGTCCACTTTGAAACCATATCAGCAGAACCGGCGCACCAAGGGGCTCCGCACCGGGGAGTATCGGGCCGCGGTGCGGGGAGAGAGCTGGAAGTTCCGGCTCATCACCACCGTGGAGGCGGTCATGGAGTTGGCCGGCAGCCGGGAGGAGTTCATCCGGGAAATGGAGCGGCGGGGTTACCGGGTGCGCTGGGAGGACACCCGGAAGTGTATCACCTACACCACTCCCACCGGGATGAAGTGCCGGGACGACCGGCTGCACGAGGAAAAATTCAGAAAGGAGAAGATGGAGCATGAATTCCGAATCCGGCAGCATGCAGCACAACAGTGCACTAGACATGCTGAAACAGAGGCAGAAGATCTCCGCCGGGCCGCCCACCTTGATGGAGCAGCAGCCCAACATCCTCTACACCATGCCGCCCCAGACTGTGGAGCGGCTGGAGGATGTCCTGCGGAAAACCCTGGCGCTCCAGGAGACGATCCGGGCAGACATGGAGCTATTGGCCACCAAGGAGAGCCTGAAGTCACTTGCTACTTCGCAGCAACTGACTGGATGGCTGAGCGAGACCAACCGCCTTCATCAGAGGTTCCGCCTGACGCTGCAAGAGGCGTTCACAAAAATGAAAGAACAGCAGAAACAGGATGGGAATCGGCGCGAAGAATTTATGAAGCAGCTCTCCGAGCAGGCCAAGGAATTTCGAGGGGATGGCGCAGAGTTGATGAACACCTTACGGAGATGGGCTGCCCGCACCATCCTGAGTTCCGCGGCGGCGGTCGTGGTGATCAGCATCCTGGTCTGTCGGCTGCTGACGTGACCGAGGACATCCTCCGCCTGCTGGCCAGGCTGGAGGGTAATCCCGGCGAGGATGTGGTTGACGCCACCGTGCGCCGTCAGCACGGCGACCGGAAGACCCTGGCCAGGGAGCAGAGAAAGAAGATTGCTATGGGCCACAAGGCCGATGATCACGAGCAGGGTCAGCAGATGGGTTGATGGAAGCCCAGTCTCCGCACTAAAATTCGGTGCGGAGACTGGCTTCTTTAGGGATTGCCCACTCAAATTCTGCGCCGCTATAAAACAAAGAGAACGGCTTTCTCCCCGGGTGGAAAGTGATACACCGTTGACAAAGAGATCTCCTCTTGGGCAAATTGATAACAGTTTGATAACTCTGGCCGCTGGGTATGGCTATCCACAGGAAGGTGTGGTATGTTGTGTTGCTGCAAAGGAGGCGATCACCATGGCAAAGAAACGGGCCAACGGGGAAGGGAACATCCGCAAGCGAAAGGACGGCCGCTGGGAGGGGCGCTACACCGCCGGATACGATGCCAAGACCGGAAAGCGAATCATCCGAAATGTACTTGGCAAAACCCAGGCGGAGGTCAAAGAAAAGCTCAAGGCGGCACTGGAGGAGGTCAAGGGCATCGATGTAGGCCGCTCTGAGGACTACACCGTGGCCACCTGGCTGCGGACCTGGTATGAGCTCTACGCCAAGCCCAATGTCCGCACTGCCACGGCCAACCGCTACGAGCTGATCATTGAGCACTACACTATTCCCCGCATCGGGAGTGTCAAGCTGAAGAAACTGACCACCCGGCACCTGCAGAAGCTCTACAAAGAGTTATTGGAGGGCGGCAGAATACACATCGGAAAGAACCAGGACAAGGGACTGAGCACCACCACCGTCCGCAGCGTCCACCTGATGCTCCACTGTGCCCTGGACCGGGCCGTGAAGGAGCGGCTGATCCAACGGAATCCCTCTGAGGACTGCATCGTACCCAAGCCCCGGAAGCTGAACATGAAGATCCTGCCACCGGAGCACATCCACGCCTACCTGGAGGCCGCCAGGGCGCGGGGGCTCCTGCCCATGTTTTATCTGGAGCTGGCCAGCGGCCTTCGGAAGGGAGAACTGGTGGCTCTGCGGTGGGAGGATGTGGACATCCAGAGCAGGACGATCTCGGTGAGCAGGCAGTACGTCCGCAACCCGGACGGTTCTCTGGAGCTGACCCTGCCCAAGACGGAAAACTCAGTGCGGCTGGTGTCTATCCCCCAGGCAGCGGTAGAGCTGCTACTCCAGGAGCATGAGAAGCATCCGGACAGCCCCTACCTGTTCCCCTCGCCCCTTACCGGAGAGATGTACCACCCGGACTCGGTAGTCAACCTGCATAAGAAGATCCTGAAGGACGCTGGGCTGGAGCACATCAGGTTCCATGATCTCCGGCACACCTTCGCCACCACAGCCCTGCAAAATGGCGTGGACGTGAAAACTGTGTCCTCCATGCTGGGGCACTACGACGCCGGGTTTACCCTGCGCACCTACACCCACGCCACGCGGCAGAAGCAGGACGAGGCTGCCCAGACCATGGGCATCGTCCTGGGACAGGTTATATAACCGAGTAAACAGCAGCAAAACCGGGCGGGAAGGCAGATCTTCCCGTCCGGTGCTCTTTTGTCCTTTCCGGCCGTTTCGGCGTGTGGGTCACGGTGTGGGTCGGAATTTTTGAGCCACACCGTAAAACAACTTTCTGCAACAAAAAATCCCCGAAAACCGAAGTTTTCGAGGATTTTTGGAGCTGCTGGGCGGATTTGAACCGCCGACCTCATCCTTACCAATACGCCAGGGCTTATTTTACGGAATACCCATTCATCCCTCTATATCCCTTGTAGTCCTTGCGCCGCAATGGTTATATAGAATGTATTTCCTGTTTTGTCCCTGTTCATCCCTCTACACTTTACCCCATTCCGATACCTTGTTGGAAAAATGTTGGAAAGTTATCCTGATTGAACCGCTACTTTCTACCCGCTCTATTTCCCCTAATTTCCTTCGCATTCATCTTCTGCGCTATACGACATCCTCCGCAGGAGTCGAATTTTCATATAAATACTCCGGCGCAATATCGATATTGCCGTTATTCCAAGCGGTCACGCCATAGTCGATATACACCCCGCAGAAAACCTTCGGATCCTGGAGCGGGACAAATCCTGGTTCGTTCAGCAGCGGCTTAAAGTCGAATACCCTTGCCTCGCCAGTGTTGAATCGCAGCCACAGCTTATAGTCCTCTAGTGGGCGCACACCTCTGATTCTAATAACGGGTTTCCGATCACCGGCATAGGCGATACCGTCGACGATATACATAGAGTTCCTCCTTACTGCAGCGGGGCAATTTCGCCGGCAGGCATATTTCGGACTGCATTGTTCCACGCTCTGTACAACTCGTCCTCATGGATTACCGCCCAGGCCTGAACCATCTTCAGCTGCTTGATGGGGAGGCTACCGGACAAGAGCTCTCCATCAACCCCCACTGACGCCTCATATTCTTTGTAGTACACAAGGAAATGTGGACGCTGTAACTGGGCATCGTCACTGTAAACCATCTCAATCGCAATATCGTAAAACCTACAAAGTTCTGGCATAATCCGTTCTCCTTTATTATTGTGCTGGTTTATTTCTTCTGGTTTCGCTCAGCATTTTTAGGTGCTCTTGAAAGCGAGCTCCGCAAAGCATCGCCGAAAAGCCGCAAGCTCCTGATTCTTGGAGATATCAGCCCGTCCTTTTATCTTTTCTACAAGAAGAAGCAGGCGGTCGGATTTGCTTTGGCTGTCTGGCACGGCGGCTTGCGCCACCCGTCTCGAGCCCCCTTGGCACGACAACAGGTAGAAAAGTTATTCCGCCATCCTCTGGCAATCCGTGCCAGAGTCAAAAATGGTCTGCCTGGCATCGGCCAGCATCTGCTCACTTGGAGTCGCCTCAAGTGGTGCGTAAAGATTAACCGGAAACGGTATCCCCTTTGCGCGGACGAATGCCTTGGCAAAAATGTTAAAGGCATCGGATGTAGTCATTCCGATTTGAGCACAGATGTCCTCCATTTGGGCCTTGGTCTCGGCGTCTATACGAAAAGTTACATTAATGTCCATCATACCTGTCTCCTATTGTAGCGATTATATTGCAATTCTTTTATAAAATCAATCTATGTTTCTGACGGGATAAGCGAAGTGTCTGAGTAATTGGTGCGGAAGAACCTTGCCCCGGGCGTGCTGGGTGTGGACAGTGTGAAACTCAGGGTACTTGGCTGGTCAAAATCAACCAACCTGGCATATCCTTATGGCCATGCTCATAGCCCGGAGGGGCAATCTCCTCAGTCACGGTGTACTCGCCCGGCTGGATATAGTCCTCGCCGTCCGGATCCGTCCACTGGAACTGCAGCTCGCCGTTCTCGTCGGTCTCGAAGTCAGCGTCCACGCTGTTGGTCAGGCTCTTGAAATGGAAGGTGGCGGGGCCAATGCCGTTGCCATCCTGGTCTACCTTGTTGACCACGCCCTCCGGAGGCTGGGGCAGACCATTCTTAATGGCCACGCCGCCGTTGACTGCCGCCGCGGTTTCCTTGGTGGAGTTGTTGGTGGAGCTGACGGTAACATTGTAGCTGCTCCCGCTGGGCACATAATCTTCAGGAGCGGAAAGTTCCTTGAGGTAGAAGGTCTGAGTGCTGGAGGTCATGATGTTTTTAACATCTACATAAGTCCATTCATCGCCTGTCGTTGTGAATGTCATTACTTCAGTGCCACTTTGACAACCAGAATCAACATAGATCCCAAAGGTCGCCCCGGCGAGGTTGTTGCCGCTGAGGTCGGTCTTTTTGATCTTGATCCAGCCCTCAAACTCGTCAATAGGTCCAGGAGGGAGCACGGTAATGATAGGCTGAAGGTTGCCACCAGGGTAGTAAATATACGCTTCCCACTGGCCGTACTCGCCCTCGGCGTAAGCGGCGACCGAGTTGGCTACCCACCGGGCTACTTCCTCGTCAGTTTCATTAACAAATCCATTGGCGGCCTTCATGGTGAGGTTCCGCTCATGGGCGATCAGCATCTGCTGGTCGTGATCGGACAGGTCACTCAGCTTGTCGGCGCCGGCCAGCCATGCGGCAGCCTGAACCATGGCAGACCCAGTAATGCGCTCTTCCTCTGTGTAGTAGTAAAACTGGCTGCCCAGGTCTTCTTTGGCCTGATTCTTTTTCTGCGTGACAGACCAATCGGGGTGCTTTTCGTCGAGCATCCTGGAATAGAACCACTTCTGGCAATACGCGGCAAGAAGAGGCATGATAGGCCCGCTCTGCCTTCAGGCAGCAGATTGCGGGATCTACCGGGCACAGGAGATCCATCTTCACGACTTCAATGGCGAAGTCCAGGAAACGCCGCCTGGTGTATTCAGGCGCCTCTTTGAAATAGGGGTTGGAGCAGAGGGTTCGCAGATCAGCGGCATAGTACCCTGGAAACAGGCTGATGCGATCAGAGCTCTCCAGTTTGGACTTTCTCCAGAAGCATGACCAGGCCGTGATGGATCCTCCTTTCCTCGATGGGGTACTCATAAATATAGGTGTCGACCTCGTTGCAGGCGGGGGCATACCGCCCGCGTGCGAGCTCAAGAAAGATGTGCTGGAGCTTCTGCAGAAACAGGTAGTGGCCGTAGCCATGGTTATGGCAACCATCCCGGAACTCGGCCTTGGGCGGCTCGTATTGCTGAAGGATATTCAGGGTCTCCAGCAGGGCCTTCTTGGCATCATCGTCTCTTCCAGGCGGACCGGGACGGTATGAGACTGAGCCAACAAATGGGGACAGGATTCTTTCGATCTCTTTTTGTGGTGATGTTACCATTTGGGTGACCTCCCATTACAGATGTAGCTGCGGGAAAGCCCACTTCGTAAGAGGTGGGAGCAGTCAGTGTTCTGGACATATCTTATGCCCGTCTTTTGGGGGATCATCGCCACAGTTGGAGTCCACAAGGAGCTGGGCTTCTTTTTGTCTTTTCTACGGAGAAAAGTGGAGGGCGGGTTTTGCTCGGTTCTCTGGCCCTGCGGCACGCACCACCCGCTCCGAGCACCCCCACAGGCCGCTGGCCTGCTCAGCACGACACCCGGCGGATTTGGATTCCTGCCCGGCGGGGTTGCGCAAGATGCCAAGCTATTTGTTGTATCCAACACTGAGCAGGGCGGCCCCGCTGCGCTTGCAACCTCATCCGGGCGGCATCGAGCCGGGGGGGGCTTGGGGCGGGTGATGCATGCCGCCGCTCCAATCCCAAAGAATCAATTCCCGCCCCTCCCCTCGTGGATTTGGGTAAAAAAGAGCCCCTGGCTAAGCCAGGAGCCCTTAGAGGAGAACCGCTATAATGAGACGGCTCTTCGGGGTGCCAGCCAAACCTTCCTAAATATTAGGAAGTCCCCCATTTGGCTGGCGGTCTGCAAAACAAAACCCGTATTCGTTCCGATTATACTCTCCATCCAGCATGATGTAAAGCCTAATTGGGAACTGAACAACTATATGACTGGTGCGCAAAAAATATTCCATGAAATACAAAATATTCCTTGCAAATTTTCAGCAGGCCAGCACCAGGCCGCTGCTCCTGGCCTGCTCAGCCCGATACTCGGCGGATTTGGGCCCCTGCCCGGCGGACGCCGCAAGGACCAGCGCTCTTTGTTGTATCTAACGCTGAGCCGGGTGGCCCCGCCGCGCCAACAGCCTCATCATGGCGGCATCGGGCACTGCAGACCTAGCGGAGCGGTCTGCGTGGGGACTCGGGGCGGGTGGCACCAGCCGCAGGGGCGACAACCAGAAGAAATCCAAGCCCTCCTTATCTCCGTAGAAAAGACCCAGTGACGCGGCCATCGGTCATAGAGCCTTAGCCTACCGCTACCGCGACATTTTTCCCACTGAACGCTACCCCGTACTTGAAGATAACCGAAACTCCCCTGGCCACCATGTCCACCTCATACTTCCGCTCATTGATCTGCTCCAACGCCGCCTTCGCAAGCTGCTCCAGCTTTTCCTGTGAGCATTGCTTTTCGGCCTTCAACTCGATCAATATCCCTGGCAGTGCCGGCGTCTTCGGCATGATCTGAATATCATACCTCCCCTCCCCCGCTTCCCGGTTAGATGTGGTATAGGAGCCGCTCAACATGGTGCAGAGCCCCAACATAAAGCCGTGATAAAAGTTTTCTCCGACCGTATCGAAGCAGCTGACCGACTGGAGCAGCAGATCATGGATCAGCTTCTGGATCCGTTGCCCGTCCCCAGAATAGATAGCCTCCTGGACGGCAATCACGGTGGACTGTGGGATAATGTTGTTGAGTTTCTGCAGGATCTCCTTGCGGTAGACAAAGGAAATCTCCTTGTTGGGCAGCGCCAGCTCGCACATGTAGTCGTCACCGAAGGAAGAATCGACCTTGACGGCGTTCAGATAACCGGCGACCAGAAGAAAGCTGTAAATCGCTGACGGGTTCTGCTTTATTTGAGGATAGATCACGCTGGTGTCAACATAGGAGACAATGGTTTTGCCGGAGACCAGGGATGTCAGCTTCTCATAAATATCCTGGTCTGCCTGAGCAATGACCTCGCCGATGATCTCGTTGCTACCGGTAGACAGCCAGAATGCCTTGGGCTCGCAGCCGGAGTTGAAGTAGTTGATCACGGACCAGGGGTTGAAAATCTCAGATTTGCCGAACCGGTAGCCGTCGTACCACTCGCAGATTTCATCATACTTCTCTGGCACCCCGTAGTACGATGCCATCTCCTTCACTTCGTCCGGAGTGAATCCGAAGTAGGAGCTGTACTTATTATCCAGGATGGAGTTGATCGTGATGTTATTGAGACCGCTGAAGATACTCTCCTTGGCAACACGGAGGATGCCGGTGAGGAAACCAAAGGAGAGATGCGGGTTATCCTTCAGGCCGCCGGAAAACAGGTTGCGCATGAATCCGATGACCTTGTCGTAGTAGCCGAGCGTATGGCCCTGCTGGATCGGCGTGTCGTACTCGTCGATGATGATGATAGGGGCGGTCTCGTAATGGGCATGGAGTATACGGGACAAATTCAGAAATACCATGGCCATATCCGATTCGCTGGCCGATCCCTCCAGGACTTCCTCTAAATACTTTTTATCATAGGTGGAGATCCGGTCGCTGTTCAGCAATTCCCGGTGGCGCTGAACTTCATTGCGGAGGATCTGACAGACCAGGTCGTAGGTATCCTCCCAAGAGTCGCATTTTACATCCTTAAAGGTCACATAGATCACGGGATACTTCCCCTGAAAATCTCGATAATACTTCCCGCAGGTCCAGATTTTCTTGTTTTTGAAATAAACAGAGGTGTCCTCCTCCGACTTTTCAAAGAAAACCCGCAGCATGTCCATGTTCAGTGTTTTGCCAAACCGGCGGGGGCGAGTGAACAGGGAAACCATGGGGCGTTCATCCAGGAAATTCTTGATCATCAAGGTCTTGTCAATGTAATAGTAGCTGGAGGAGGCCAGGCGGTAATCGCTAATCCCAATGGGCAGCGGAAGGGTCGCCGGCTTCGCAGACTGAATATACTCACCCGTCTTAATGCGCTTGTCAGCCGGTTTTTTGGCATCGGCTGGAATCATCCAACTGCGCCCCTGCTTGACAGCCCCTGGGATATCCCCATTTTTGCAAAGGTTAGCCACTTGGCGGTCCCCGATACCCCAGAGCGCAGCAGCTTCTTTGGTGCTCATATAGTTTACCATTGTGTTGACCTCCTTCCGATCTGGTTCTCTGATTGTATTATGAATGCCATTCGGAAGAATGTCAATATCCATCCGAAGTATATCAATTTTAATCGACATATTTCTGTAAAATGCATCGTAGTCTTGGCTGTTGGGGATCTCTGCAAGCAGTAGGGGCAAGCCGAATCCGACGATTGGCGGGCGTTCAGGCCGATGATTGGCACTAGGAGTCTTTTCTACGGAGAAAAGGAGGGGAGATTTTGCCTAAGCTCTCAGACACGGCGGCACGCACCACCCATCCCGAGCACCCCCGCAGGCCGCCGGCCTGCTCGGCACGACACCCGGCGGATTTGGATTCCTGCCCGGCGGGGCGGCGTAAGATGCCAAGCTATTTGTTGTATTCAACACTGAGCCGGGCGGCCCCGCCGCGCCTGCAGCCTCATCAGGGTGGCATCGGGCCCACCGGCCTGCTCAGCACGACACCCGCTCGGAAAGCTCCTATGTTGGATTCAACAAATAGCAAAGGACTCGCCCCCATATGGGCAAGCCCTCTGCCATCATTCCGGTTCCGTATATATACGCTCCACGATGTACCCAACCGGCACCGCCTCGCAGCACCACACACCATTCTCCGTCCTCCCAAACTCGACTCCATTTTCCGCCAGGGCCGAAGCGTCGATTTTCAGCACCACCGGAGTCCTCCCCTTCCAGCGCACTGCCGACTGCCAGGCCTTCCGGGCGTCCGCCTGCAGGTGAACGGCGTGGCGGGACATCTTGCTGATCTCCCCGCTCGCCATGATCTTCTCCAGAGCCGCAGTGGTGGTGCCGTGGTACAGGAATCGCGGTGGCGGCAATATCTCCAACTCCGGCTGCACCCAAGGAATCGTATGCCCCTGGCAGGCCTTGATGCGCTGGCCATCCTCGCTGAAGCGGAACCGGCCCTTGTCGTCGGTGACAACGATATCCTCCAAGGCGGCCCGGTCGAGGTGATACTTCCCGGTAGCGTTGACGCCCTGGATCAGCTGGGCTACGGAAACCCAGCCGTGGGAGTCCATGTCCAGGCCGGCCGCCTGGGGAGCGTGGCGGATCAGATAGCTCAGGAAGATGGGGAGCCGCTCAGGGTTTGTTTGTCCCATGAGGTTCGCCTTCTTAGATATCATTATACAGGGGCCCGCTTCCCGTTGCAATATAGGATCATGATATGCAGCCCGCACTCCCACCAGAGGCCGGGATTTTGCCCAGCGTTGCACACAACGCCAAGTTAGGCCCGGCCCGCCGTTATCTCCAACAAATAGATGACACAGCCCGTCCCGCCCCAAAGCCCGCCACCTCGGCCCATCCCTCCTCTCTCCAGCCCTTCTGCCCTGCCAATTCTCATCTCCGAGCCGTCTGCCCCGCGGCCAGCATCCATCATAAAACCATCAGATAATAGTCAAAATTACTCCCAAACCGTTTTCCATATTTCAGTATCCAGCCAAAGTATCCGCCTGCTTCTCCAAGCTGTGCTGATGCCACCGGCAACCCCCATACGACGGCCGCCCAGTCCATATGTCCCAGCTTCAGCCGCGGCGAAATCATCCATCCAGGCTTTATACGCTGCCGCCAAACACAGTGATTTGGAGCTGCCGGCTGGTGTATCCCCGTCAAAGCTAAGGATTGCCCGCAGTTTACACCCAGGGCATCATGGGATGCGGCAACCCAGACAGCGAATGCTAAGATGCAAGGGGCCGCAAAGAAGAGCTAAGGCGGGCAAGCGCCCTCCATGGGCCGTTTCAGGCCCCGCAGGGGACAATTATTCAAGCTGCCCCGCAGCATCAGTGCAGAGCAGCGGATCAAGCATGGGAGAGATGGGCTCAGGGGTGATATTTGGAGAGCAAAAGCCGTTTTGCAAGCAGTCGCAGTCAGCCGCCGAGCAGCCCATGTATGGCTAAGATACGCCTTTTTATTCAGGGCATCGAGCACGGGGGCTCGGAACGGGTGGTGCGTGTCGCAGAGCCAAACAGCCCGAAGCTGCTACGCCCTCTCTTTTCTCCGTAGAAAAGACTTCAGAAACCCCATCATGAGCTGCATGCGGCAGCCTTCCCAGCAAGCCAATCACTGGCCACCCAATCATCCACCCCGCCCTCCAGTCCATCAAAGTCTGAAGGACTTTATTGCCTCACTCGAAAATATTATTTGCCTATTATTTGGGCACTCCTCCACCGCCCTGCCCCCAGGTAAAGCTGCCCATCTCCCCTGTCTCCAGTCCATCCAGCTTTTCAATCCCAATTTGCATATTCTCTGCGTATTATCTGCCTATGTTTCGGCTATGGTCTGCGTATGAGATGCACATGAGAACTTTCTGGGGGTATATAAAACGCATATTATTCAGATATTGTTCGGCAATTAAAAGAATAATAAATGCCTATTGGATAGATATGGTTGACGGGGGTGGTTGCCGTGGTATAATTGGGTTTAGAATTCTGCGTGCAGGAGGGGATATGGCATGGGAGAGGCATTCGGGAAGGCGATATCCCGGGAGGCCCACGCCTACCAGGGCGTCGTTTACGACCTAGAGCTCTGCGACGACGGCGGCGAATGCGCGTCCCTAGTTGCTCGGGTCGGGGCCGGGGAGATCGTGGATTGGCGGGAGAGCCGGCGGGGGATGGTTGAAGCCATACTGGGTGCGACTTCTCTGTATTTGCCCCGGTGGTACTTCGAGGGCAAGTTCCAGGAGCTGCCGGAACTTACTCTTGGGAAGAGATATCTGTCCAAGGAGGCGTTTCTGGAGCTGGCTCCCTCCGAGTATGATGCCTATCTGTTTTCCAGCGGGAAATCTGTTCATGTCCCCGGGCAGGCGGACTGTTTAGATGCAGAGGCATATGGGCAGGATTGGGTTGCTGTTCTGGAGGCCGCGGCGATGGTGACCCCGGTGCCCCGGCTTGGACAGGATTCCTCTGAGGGTACCGAGACAGCCGGGGACCCTGTACTGGATGGGAGGCGAGGTAGATGATTGGAATATACGGGGTTAGCTTGGGCGGGCCCGGCCAATATTGGAGGCCAGTTGCTGCCAACCGGTTTGCCATGGTATCCCGGACTCTGCCCAAAGCGGCAGACCAACCGGTGGCGCCGGTATCGGCCGCACCTGTAATAGACCGGAATCAGCCCAGCGCCGTCCGACTGTCCGGGTTCCGGTACCAGCCCGGCACTGACCCGGTGGAGCTGTCCGTACGCAGCCGTATCCAATATCTCAGCCCGGAGGAGCTGGAGGCGGAAATCGTCAACTCCAAGTCCGCCCAGGAGATCATGGCAGAGGCTGAATGCCAGACCTGCAAGGAGCGGAAATACCAGGACGGTTCGGATGACCCTGGCGTGTCCTTCAAGACCCCGACCAATGTGGCGCCGGAGCTGGCGGCCTTGGCGGTCCGGGGGCACGAGCAGGAGCATGTTGTCCGAGAGCAGGCTGAGGCCCGGCGGGAGGGCCGGGAGGTGGTTTCCCAGTCGGTGACCTATCATACGGCTATATGCCCAGAGTGCGGGAAGGTGTATGTGTCGGGTGGGACGACCAGGACGAGCACCCGGGCGGTTCAGGAGCAGCCGGATACTGGAACTGAGATGGGTGGGCGGGCTCCCTTCTCTGCAGTAGCTTAGGCGGAATCACGAGTTCTCCCGCAGGCGGCGCCGATTTGCTGATATGCTCCCTTCGTTTCCCTCTGCCTATCTGATCTGCATTGTGAGTTTTCTCTTTGTTGACGCAGCAGATTGGCTTGTCCTGTGCTCATAGTTACCATATAGGAGATGCGCTATTGGCTTTCCACCATAGTACACGAATCGCCAATTTGTGTGTCGGCTCCCTATATGGGGCTTTTTGCTCCTGAGCGCTGTAATCGTGGCCAATTTGTCTTTTTTACGGAGAAAAGGCGGGGCAGATTTTGCTTTGCTCTCTGGCCCGGCGGCACGCACACCCGTTCCGAGCCCCTGTGCCCGATGCCCGGCGGGTGATGAAGTTCCCATGGACGGCCCGGATGAGTCCTCTGCGCTGCCCGGAATCATAGCACGGCTTCCCGTTCGCCCGATTGGCCTAAGCGGCCAGGCTGTTGAGGGGCAGCCACGACACCCTCCATGTCCTCCGTCGGCTGCCGCACAGGCTCAGCGGGAAGCTCCAGCGGTCCACCCTAGCCGGGCAACGAGCTGGACGCCTGGTATGCTGCCCGGAGCTGAGGATCGCTGTTATGTCCAACGGAGAGCTCATCGCGCCCCTATGTACAACCAAGCAGCGCATAGGCCGCCACACCATATCTTCCCTGCAGCACGCCCGGCTGCTCATACTCCCCTGGCACGGCGCCCGGATGAGAAGGCGATCCAGGCGCTCAATCCAGCGCCACTTGCGCCACCAGAAAGCCTTCAGAGAAGGCCTGCCGTCTGGGCTGACAGGCCGTCCGCCTGGGGCGCTGCTCATGCAAAGAAAAATGCCCCCGCCGCACAGCGAGGGCATTTCTGCTCAGTTCTCATAGAATTTCTGGAGCCATTTCTGGAAATTATTGCGATGGGGATGTTCTCTCCAACCGTTGCTGAGGATGAACGATTTCCCGTGGATTTGGTACGCCTTGACATAGTATCGCAGGTGTCCGTTTGCATCACGACAACAGTATCGGAGTTTCTTTGTTTCCTGGGCACAGGCGTCCGAAACCTCTTGCAGCACGGGATAACTTATCTGAAATACGGCCCGGCAATAGGCACGGTCGCAGAGCCGCTCGGTCTCATCCTCCGGAAGCCGACCGGAAGAAATCAGGTTCTCAATCCTGCTGCGGACAAAATTGCCAACCTTGCACACCTCGCGGCCGGGGTCCATTGGGGGCGTTCTTTCTCCAGCAGGGCCTGGTATCCGTTTTCCGAGAGCATGACGGCCAAGACCTTGTCGTTTGCAATGAGCGCCATGGGGCCGCCCCTTTTTAGTTTCAGGCTAACCAAATCTGGATCTTCTTCCACTTCGCTGAGGAAAGCCCAGCCAAACCTGTACCCCATGCTCGATACCTCCTAACCGCTCAGATTCCAAGATATTGCAAAGCTACTGTGGTCTCAGTTTACCACAGCCGGCCATTCGGATCAAGTCTGGCTCCCAACCAGGTGCAGCGGCTACATCCATCCTCTGGGGCTACTCCATGGGCGGCTCAAGTGTAGGATGCCGACATACGGTTTGAGTCTACGGCTCGATGTTGTATCCAACGCTGAGTAGACCGCGCCCCACCGCCTGGCAAGCGCCGCACAAGCCCCCACCCGGCGCCTCCATCAGTGGCCCGACCGACAGCCATTCCCCCTGTCATCGAGCCCGGGACTCAGAGCGGGTAGCCCCGGCCGCAGCCCAACACAACCCAAAATCTCTTCCCCTCCCTTTTCTCCGTAGAAAAGGCAGGGAAACCCTCCCCACATCCCCACCCCAAAGGCCGAACCCGAAAGGAGTCCCACATCTTCATGGGAAAAAGAAATGATGCTGGATATGTTGCCATCCCCGAGTCCTATACCCGCCGCCAACTGAACGCCCTTTACCGGGAGATCCCCCTCAAGGACACCACCTCCCGCCTGCTCCGGAAGTATTTTAACGCCATGGCCAACCTCTACGGCATCATTCCCCTGAAAAAGGCCTACGAGATCATCTCTGAGCAGAATCCGACCCTGGTAACCGAACAGGAGTTCCTGGCATTCGCGGAGATCGCCCGGCATGAGGTCGAGGACTACTATATCCTGGGGGCTGAGGACATCTATACCAACCGGGCTCCCGTGGAGCCCATGCGCCGGGAGATCATAGACACCCTGCTGGTCGAAGGCAACATGGAACAGTATACTCAGACGAAGGAGATCCAGCGCGGCAAGCCCTACTATGCCCCTTCCAAGAAAGAACTCTTGCTCTACGATGACGCCCTCTATTGCAAGGAGACACCGGCGGTCATGGCTCTGAAAAAGTTCCTGGCTACCGGCCTGCGCCTCAACGCGGAGAAAACCGAGGAGGTCTTCCAGGGGCTGCTGTATAACGCTCGCTGCGTGGGCGCCGGCTTTCAGGATTTGATGCAGCATCTGGAAAAGTTTGGAATTCGGTTCCGGACTGCCAGGGATGTTGAAAAATTCGCGGAGCTGTATCAGGAATTTCATAACAGTACGCGGATGCATTGCAACCGGGGCTATACCCCCAATGAGATGACGGATATGCAGCCGCTGGAGCAGCGCATCCCCCGCTCGATGTCCTTTGGGCCCAACCTTCGCGGTGCGCTGGCCTCCGGAGCCATGAATGCGGCGGAGCTGCGGGAGGGTGTACTGGCCATGGATTTGCCCAGCGAGGATCTGCGGGCCAGCCTGCTGGGTGAGATCGCGGCGGCGACTGGGCCTGGGAAGAACAAAAAGGTAGGGCGGAATGATCCGTGCCCGTGCGGGAGCGGGAAGAAGTATAAGAAATGCTGTGGGCGGTGATTGTGGGGTATCACGCCGACCGGATCACAATAAAAAGCGGCCCTGGTCAAAGACCAGAGCCGCTGAAGTTTTTGTGTGGAAAAATTAGTTGATGGACAGTGCTCCCCATGGGGAACCTTCTGCTGCTCCGTGATATGTTATATGTGGTATTCCATAGAAGGCTCTCGAATAAATAGTTGTGACACTATCAGGGATGACCAAGTCAGCAAGACTGGTACATCCGTGAAACACACCATTCCAAATCCAAGTTAGACTATTTGGCAAAGAAACCTCTTGCAATGATGAACAGTTCATAAATGAATAATTCCCCAAGGTAGCTAACCCGTCAACAATTGTTACAGACTTCAACTTTTGGCACTCTTCAAAGCTACTTTCACCGGTATATAACACTGTTCCCCCAATTTTTAATGTCTCCAAATAATTATTATTTTTGAAGGCATCATCTCCAATATTAACCACATAATAGTCATGTCCATCTGTGCCATTAAAACGCGCAGTCAAGTCAAGTGTAGTTTCTTCCCCAGTAAGCCCAATCAAATTCATATTATCCGCGGTCAACTCAATACCCTTTGCGCCATCAATAGTAACGCCATCTGCACCACAAAAGCCCCATTTATCATATTGTTCACGGGACATCTCTAAGCAAGGTACCCCAGTAAAAGACATGGGTTCAACCTCTTGCACGGATTCCGGAAGATTGATTGTAGCCCCATAACAACTTCTAAAAGCGCTGTTTCCGATTGAATTTACTGTAGATGGTAGAATGACGCTTGTAACAGGGGATCCAGCAGAGCTGTAGTTGTAAAGGAAGTCCTCCCCTATTTTTGTTACACCTTCTGGGATAATGATTGTCCCTTTCCAAGAAGAAAATGGAGATTTATCTCTGATAGAGTAGTCTTTTTCGACAAGTGAAATAGATTGAATATCCAGCACGCTTGACTCATTACCAGGTGCAGCTTCTTCGCTCCATGCAAGAGACCCGAATGTTGTACAGCTTTCTGGGATATTCACATATTTAAGGTTTGGCATATCTGAGAACGCAAGAGATCCGATAGATGTTACCCCGTCAGGCAACTTTATTTCTTTTATGTTTGTGCATCCACCAAATGCAAAGCTCCCAATAATAGTAACCGTATCAGGCAATGTAATCTTAGTTAGATTTGTTTCGTCTTTGAATACATCGTCCCCGATCTTCAGAACCTTAAAGTCCCCGATCTGTTCTGGCACATTGATCTCGCTCTTGAACTGCAGGTTCTCAAACGAGTCAATCTGCAGGCCATCCTCATAGGAGCTGAAAGTAAACCCCATTGCCTGGGCTTCCTGGATGCTCTGGGTCAGGCCATTGGAGGGATTGCTGGAGACGATATTGATGTGGATGATAATGGTGATCGTCTGGCCATTCACATCCACCTCCAGCTCAATCTCATTGTCGCCGGGCTTCAGCTCGGTGCTGGGCAGCTCATCCGGGGTTACCGGCATGGTGTCCTCCTCGCCGTCCGGGGTGATGATGGGGACATTCACGGTGATGTCGCCGGGCTCCAGAGTATCGCCTTCATTGAGCTCGCCGTCAATATCCACCGAGGGCTCGCCACTGGCGTTGTACTCGGACACCTCCACCTTGAAGCTGGCCGTTTCGCCGCTCTGCAGCTCGCCAGTGATTGTGGTGGTGCCGCGGCTCTTGGCGTTAACGGTAACCGGCAGCTGGCCAGTGTACTCCCCGGCGGAGAGGGTCATGATATCGGCCACATCGGCGATCTCTGGGTTGCTGGACTCCACACTCACCAGCTTATCGTTGGAGTCGGTGGAAGACCACTTGAACACGGCCTCCTTGTTGGAGCCAGGGATCAGCAGTCCATTCTCCCAATCCACGGTCAGGGAGCTACTCACATCTTCACCGGACCCATCCGCCCAGTCCAGGGCGAATAGGACAGTGGCGATCTCAGACTCGGCCCGCACTTCAGACTGGGCAGGAATCTCGGCCTGCATGTCCAGGTCCAGCTCACCATCTGCCTCGATGCGGATGGGCAGGCTGGCCATATCGCCGGTCATATCTTCACCGGCCAGGGAGAAACCGAAGACTTTCTCGTCGGGGGCAGCCTCCGTGGCCTCCATGCCCTCCACCTGGATCGCCCGGTCCTCCACGCCGTTGATCACCTTGGCGTTGGTGGGGGCAACCACATTACCATCCAGGTCCATCAGGATGGGCAGCACGGTGGGTACATAGGCCGAGAAGATGGTTGGGTCTTCATCTCCACCAGGGCCAGGACCGGGGCCCTCTCCCCCGCCGCCTTCGTTCACGACCTCGAAGGTCACCGAGGTCTTGCCCTGGTAGCCGTCAGCTTCCTGGACCCAGTCCTCGTCCGTGATGTGCAGGTCGTTGTCCACCTGAACAGGCTGCACAGCCGCTGCCGCCGGCATAATCGAGCTGGCCAGCATCGTTGCAGCCAAAGCCATAGCAGCTATGGATCTATGGGTTTTCATAGGTACCATTCCTCCTCGTAGAGAAAATATATATGCAAAAGCGCAGCCACAGCCCGTTTGGCTGAGTCGGCGCCATTTGCCAGGATCAATTTTTCACTGTGACAGTGACATTCAGCTTCACCTGGTTTATGACTTCGGAGGCATCATCTGGGTTCAGGATGCTGAATACAGCAGTACAACCATATTCACCGGGATCCAGGTCTTGCAGGAGCTTGCCCTCTTCGATTTTGTAGCCAACCGGGATAACCTCAGACTCGTACAGGGTCTCCCCAGTGTCGTCCCGGATCAGGTCCACCTGGATCGGGGCGGGGTTGGTTTCCGCGTTCTGAATCAGCAGGTTGGCCTCAGAGTTCCCGTCCTCCAGATAGATGTTGGTGTTCATGAACACATTGGTCATGCCGGCGGCTACGGCCGCATCGACCTGTTCCTGGAGGCTGGCTGGCTCATCCCAGTCGATCTCGCCCAGGAGGACATCCCCATAGCTCTCCTTCTGCCCGCAGCAGTGGAGCAGCAGCAGGAGCAACAGGATAATCACACCGATGATGATGTAGCGGAGCTTCTTGTGTTTCTTGGGCTTGGGCTCCTCTTGGGAGTGGTCTTCCCTGGCCTTCTTTTCGTCCATTCTTTTGGGGCGGCTGCTTGTGTGTGCGGCCGCCCGCGCCTCCTTTCGGTTAGTGGTATATATCCTGAGCCTTTTATGCAGGTGCAGGGACTCTCTAATTGCCATCGTCTGGAATAGTTCTATATTCAAACTAAATCGACCCCTGTGCAGTTTCATCCGGCCTGTTGTGCCCTCGTGGCCCTGTTTTGTACCTCATTTTATCTATTTTTGAGCTACAACTGGTGTGTATTACGGCCCAAATCTTTTCTACAGAGAAAAGAGCGGGGAGGTTTTTTAGGCTGCCGGCCTCGCGGTCTGTGTCTCCCGTTCCGATCCCCCGGGCACGACACCCGGCGAATGGGGCCCTCCCAGGGCCAGCTCGGTAGGTCCCCAGATTCTCCCCGGGCGCCGCTGGAGTCGCCGGAGAGCTGCTGGCCCGGGCGGCACAGCATAGGCCCCGGCGCCGGCTACCAGTACCAGATATCGGGCCACTCCACGCGCCGCCCCTGGGACCAGCTTGGCCAAGCCTGCTAATTGTTGCGCAAAACATGAAACGAATCTGGCGGCCAAGCCCCTTGGCATCGGGCCCGGCGGCTTGGAGCAGGTGGTGTGTGCCGCCGCCCTCTAAGAGGAACACTTCCTCCCCGCCTTTCTTCCGTAGAAAAGACCCAGGTCCTCCGGAGAGCTTCCTACGGCCACCACCGGCCGATATCGCACCGCGAGCCCTCATATAATCCGGACATCATAACCCGGAGGTGTCCAAACTATGCCACAAAACCAAAAACAGCTTCCAGACCAGATGCTCTCCAAAGCAATTTCTGATGAGTTCGCCCGGTTTTTCCTGGATGTCCTCCGGCAAGCAAATCAAAGCCGCCGGGAGGATCAGGCATGTCCTGCGTATATCGTGGTTGTATCTAACCGCGGTCTGGCCATG
Source organism: Flavonifractor sp. An306 (assembly GCF_002159455.1). GTDB lineage: Bacteria > Bacillota > Clostridia > Oscillospirales > Oscillospiraceae > Flavonifractor. Next base: position 9,324 of record NZ_NFIQ01000006.1, on the reverse strand, counting down.
TTCTTTGCATACCTGAATATACTTCGCCAATGCGCCCATGACCCTGATACCAACCGCCCCGCCCCCTGGAAAAGCTGCACACCCAAGGAGCTTCAGAACCTCGCAGAGATCTTCCACGACTGCGTTATCACGGGCGCCGCCGCCTGGGCAATGGCGTACGATGTGGCCCAGCACTATCTGGAGACCGGTATTTTCCCTCGTCTGATCGTCGTGGATGAACTGCCTCTCCACGGCCGGGCGCTCAACGGCTTCCTGTATGGTCTGGAAAAGCGACTGTTGCACGCGGAGGCCCTCTATGCGGAGAAGGTTGGAACTGTGGCCCAGTCCCGTGCGCCCATCCAAAACGCCTTCCTTGGGAAGCTGCACATCCGCGTCATCCATCGGCTTGCCGGCTCTAGCGTGCTGCTCCCCAGGTATCAGAAAATCTTGAACCGGGACAATCCGTCTAGCACTGAGCTTCCGCTCCAAGCCTGGAGAAACTATTCTATTGCCTATACTCAGTATGCCTCCATCTATGGCGCTCATCTGACCGGCCGGTTTATTTGCTTCCCTGCTCCAGAGGCGCAGGATCATGCCGCCGAGGCCCCAGGTAGCTCCACATTTACCCGGGTCTGCACGCAGCTGCAGAACATCAAGCAGGAAACCTGGCTCTATTCCTACCCAAGCGCGGCCCAGCCGCAGATCATCAGTGCAGTGCGCTGCCAGCATGGCCACAGAGAAGACGGCCAGACCCTGTATGTTGTTCCCCATATGATTCTGGATCATATCTCCTGGGGGAGTCTCCTGAAGCTGCACAACCGGCTCGTGCAGGAGGCACAGGCTGGCGGCAAGCACGAACTCGCAGCTCTCCTGGGGCGGCTGGATCCCGTGCTCGCAGATGAAACAAACAGCGATGCTCCCCTGCTCGCAACATGGCTCAGCCAAACTACGGATTTGGTGCTCAGCACATGGCTGCTGAAACAATTTTTGCAGGAGGTGAAGGGCATCAGCCCGGAGCAAATTGCGGCCGCCTATGGGGACCGCATCGACCTGGAGCCGCTGGTCTGCAATTTTCGAGCTTTTGGCCCAGCGGATCAGGCCAAGGCGGACATTCTCTCTGCGCTGCAGGAACTCTGGGACTGGGAACCCGCCGGAACGCTGGGGGAGTACCTGGCCGCCTACGCCGCCAATGGGCAGCCCATTTCGGCCTCCTGGATGGATGTGCCCCCACCGGTCGGCGATGCTGAACTGACCGAGAACTCACCGATGGTCCAATGCTTGGAGGACTCGCTTGCCAAAATCAGCCTGGAGGCGGAGCGGAATGCCTATACTCTATACGGATCCGGGTTGTTCTTCTCCGACGCCGCCATGTCGAACTGGGGAGATGCGCACTCCATCAGTACCTTGCTGGAGAAGCTGTACGCCCAGGAGGATGCTTATCCCGCAGTGCGGGGACATCTGAATCTGTACGAGACAGCGGCAATCCTCATCCAGGCCATGGATCTGGGGCTGTTGAACATGGATGCGGTATTCGGCCGGCAGCCTTGCACGGATCGTATGCGCTATGAGGATGGGCCCCGGGAACTGTACACTTGGCTGCGGGCTGGAGAAGCGGCTCTGTTCCTTTTACCCCTCCGGTACCGCAATCTGCTGACTGTGCTGGATGAGGTCCAGGAAAAGCGGAGAGAAGACTTGGACGGAGCGGCGTTTGACCTGATCCGCTTTGTAGACAGCTTGGCTTCCAGAGATCCAACAGCGCCCATCCAGATTGCGCATGATCTTTCCATGCCAGCCGAACAACTGAGGCGCAGCCTGTGCAGCGCTTATGAACTGTTTGTGCTGGGCGGGCAGAAGTTCAAAGAATGGGAATGCTACCTGCACGACCGCCGCTTGCCGGCCAAGATGCAAAATGAGGTGGGCGAGGCTGACCGTGGACTGCGGATGTATTTCTTGTCGGCATACAGGAATCCCTGAAAGCCCTATCCGATGACGGCTCCAGACGAGATTCCGCCTGGGTCCTTGCTGTTTATTCAGTACCGAAGGCGCGGTCTTTTCTACGGAGAAAAGAGCGGGGAGGTTTCTTTCGGCCGCTGGCCTTGCCGCCCGTAGCACACGCTCCGAGCCCCGGGCACGACACCCGGCGGATGGAGCTACCCAGGGCCAGCACGGAAGATTCCAAGCTCATCCCGGGCGCCGCTGGAGAGCTGCTGATCCGGGGCGGCCCGGGCCCTGGCGCCGGGTGCAGAAAATACCTACTACGGGATGCCTCCGTGGCAGGATTTGTGCTAATTGTCGTGTGCAACAAATAACTTCATGGCACAGGTGTCGTGCCAAGCAGGCCAAGCGCAGCGGCCTGCGATGGGCTCGGGGCGGGTGGCGCGGACAGCAGCGCAATCCAGCCAGAGAATCTCTTCCCTCCTTTTTTCCGTAGAAAAGACCCGGCAAACCCAAGATAGCACCAAAGCGTGGATCATCCACTTTGATCCGGAAAGCGCAAAGTTTGTCGGAGCATTTGCGTTGACGCGGCCTTCGGCTGTACAGTATAATATAGGCAACCAATCACCAGGGAGGCGCAGGCAATGGATACGCCAGCCAAAAATATCGACCAGGAATTTCTGAATAGCGTTTCAGATATTCTTGAGCAAGCCCGCCAGAGGGCTAAGACCGCGGTCAACCTCTCCATGGTCTACGCCTACTACGCGATTGGGCAAAGAATCGTCGAAGAGGAACAGCGGGGAAATGGGCGATCTGACTACGGGGCCTATATGATCCAGAAGCTCTCTGAGTACCTGAATAAACGATTTGGAAAGGGCTTCTCAGTGACAAACCTAAAGCAGATGCGTCAATTCTACCTAACATACTGCCAGGACCAAATTGGTCAGACAGTGTCTGACCAATTCAAAAATCTACCATCTGTCGGCGCCGGCCGCAAATTCTTTCTGAGTTGGTCCCACTACTTAAAACTGATGCGCATCGACAACATCGACGAGCGGCACTTCTATGAGATCGAAGCCGCCAAGAACAATTGGAGCCTGGCCGAGCTGAAGCGTCAGTACGATAGCTCCCTCTACGAGCGGGTCGCCCTCAGCACTGACAAAGACAAGGTCTACCGCCTGGCCCTGGAAGGGCAGGTCATCGAATCCCCACAGGATGCGGTCAAGGACCCCTATGTTCTGGAGTTCCTGGGCCTCCCGGAACTCCCCGCCTACTCCGAGACTGAGCTGGAGAGCCGTATCATCGACCACCTGCAGCAGTTTCTTCTGGAGCTGGGGACCGGGTTCGCCTTCATCGGCCGGCAGGTGCGCTTCACCTTCGACGAGGAGCACTTCATCGTAGACTTGGTTTTTTATAACCGCCTGCTCCGCTGCTTCGTCCTGTTCGACCTGAAGATTGGAGAGCTGAAGCATCAGGACATCGGCCAGATGCAGATGTATGTGAACTATTACGACCGGAAGGTCAAGCTGCCGGATGAGAACCCGACCATTGGGATTATCCTCTGCAAGGACAAGAACAATGCAGTGGTTGAGATGACCCTGCCAGAGGATAACGCGCAGATATTCGCCAGCAAGTATCAGACGGTGCTGCCCAGCAAGGAAGATCTCCAGCGACTGTTGGAGGAACAAACCTCCGGAAATGATACTTCAACCGCGAAATAGCGAGCATGGCCCCTTTGCCTTCATGGCGAGGGGGCTTGTTGCTGCTTTTCTGTTCATCATTTTGTTGGCATGTGCTCGTGTCGAAGAATCCCTGCCCTGCCCGCGCCTGTGGCGTGACGCCTTCTTGGGTCTTTTCTACGGAGAAAAGGAGGGGGCGGGGGCATCCCGGTATCTGGCCCTGCGGCTCGCACTACTCGTCCCGAGCCCCCTTGCTCGATGCCGCCCGTCTGTGGTTCCCGCTTGGACAGACAACCGGACTCCCGGCTCCAGCCAACCAGGCCCCAGCTGTACGGCCCCACAGCCCAAGACCCTCCGGTCACGCACCACACCCCAGGCTTCTGGCCCGGGCGGAGCAGGATATGCCTCGACGCCGGCAGCCAACCCATCGCAGGCCCGCCCTCCCCTGAACACCCCCATATGCACCCACCAGTCCGGGCGGGGTGCCCAAGGTGCGCCTAACAGCCAAAGCACGGAACCAGCCAGAACAGCTCCGGCACTGCCCCGCCCACCGCAGAAACCCCAGGCGCACAGCCAAGCCTCTGGCGGCAACACCCCACTCCGAGGCCCCTCAGCCCGCACCTCCCCGGCCGAGCCACCCATCCGCCCCGGCGCCACGCCCAGGCCCTCAAGGCCAACCAGCTCCCACCTGCTCCAACTCCTCAAATTCCAATAAGCATCCAACATTCATTTATTGCGCATCTAATCTTTGAAAAATATACGAATAATATGCGTTTTATATAACAGCAAGATACCTCCATGTGCATCTCATGCGCAGAATATATCCATACCATAGGCGGATAATAGGGGGATAATACGCAAATGAGCGAAGAATAGCTGAACACCTGGAAGACCCAGGGGCAGAAGCGTCTGGGGCGGGCTATGCAGGCGGGTTATTGAGCCGGGCTCCCTGGGATTCGGGGACTCCAGCGGCTGTCCCGGGCAGTGGGCTTCCCCGGAGAATATTTCGATAATAGTCAAATAATAGTCAGAAATAGAGATGAAGAAAAGCTCCCTTCCCTGCTGTCCTAAAACAGAGCGAAAAGAATCTTGGGCCGTCTGATTACCAGCCCTCTATGCCATGCCCAGCCGGTGAGACAGGAGCATCTTTGCTTCGCTCTTCGCCTTTTGGCCCTGCGGCCTGGGCCGCCAACTCAAAGCTCCCTTGGCTTCTTGGTATGCACAGCCGCCTCCGGGCCGTCTTAGCGCCTTAGCTTGGCTGTGACTGTGCTTGCCCTGTGCCCCTTCTCCACCGCATCGCTGATGCATGGGCCCCATATGAGCGCGGCCAATCCACCTGCACTGCCTCCAATGCCTGCCTCAGCCTCCGCATGGCGCTTGATCCTTAGCTCCCGCCGTGCCCCTCTCCCCTGCTGGGCCTATACCTCCAGGCGGCCAGCTTCCTATGTTGGCTCCAACCATGGAGACCAACCGTTATGGACGCTTGCCCGCCTTAGCTTCGCTTTGGAACTGCGGGCCTGCCTTGGCTCTACTCTGGGACTGGCTGCCATCCGTAGCTTTACTCTAAAACTACCTGCTGCACCACTGGATGGGTCAGAAACCATGGTTTCCCCAGGGAAACTGGAGGATTGCCGGGGGACATTGAGGGTGACTGCGATATCAACTCCGGATTTCGGGTGAAATATTGAACGGTTTTGGAGTTTTACATGATGTTTATATGAGGGTTTTATGGCGGGCGCATGGCGGAGAGTAGAGGGCTCGTAGATGTGGATGGGCGGTGCAGGTGGGTCGGAGTGAGGAGGGATAGGACGGGTTGCCAGGCTCGCCGGGTTTGGCAGCCCCAGACTGTTTGTTGTAGCTGACCGCTGGGGTAGCTGGGGGTTGTGGGCAACATAGATTTCCATCCGCCGGGCATCGTGCAGAGCAGGCCAGGCGGAGCTGGGCTGCGGGGGTGCTCGGGGCGAGTGGTGCGTGCCGCAGGGCCAGAGAGCCCAACAAAATCCGCCCTCCTTTTCTCCGTAGAAAAGACCCCGGCTGCCCAAAGATGCGCCACAGTTTGGATACACCCCTTCATTGCCCCGCCGGGTGCCCGACCGCTAAAAATATAATTACCCCCCATTATCCCCTTTTCTTTTCGTGCCAAAAGGGGTATAATAATCACAAAGGGGGTGATCCCATGGACACAGCCGACCTCCAGGAGCAGATTGCTCGTCTGGAAAAGCAGATTGCGCTGTTACCCAAAGGTACCATCACTAAGAAAAAGGTCAATGACAAGGAATATTTCTACCACCGCCGATCCGAAGCTGGGAAGCGTCAGGAGAAGTATGTCCCCGCCGAGGATGCCCCGGCCCTCCAGGACCAGATCAAGCAGCGAAGGAGCCTGGAAAAGCAACTGAGAGCCCTGCGGAAGCAGCTCCCCAAACGGCCCCCTACGGTCTCTCAGGAGTATGCGGCCATGATCCGCACCGGTAAGGAGCTCCTCGCCTTTGCCGCCGGCGTCCGGCAGTACCGAAAGCGTGAGTGCTTCCAGCAGCTCCACGACTACATCTATGGCCCTGTCCAGGACAAGGTGTTGATCCTCTACGGACTGCGCCGTACCGGGAAGACCACCCTAATCCGTCAGCTCTTCGCTGAGATGTCTGACGCTGAGCTATCCAAGGCGGCTTTTATCCAGGTAGTTCCCCAAAACACCCTGTCCGAGGTGAACCGAGATCTCCGCCGCCTGGAGGAACAGGGTTTCCGATATGTGTTCTTGGACGAGGTCACCTTGCTTGAGGATTTCATTGAAGGCGCCGCCCTATTCTCCGATATCTTCGCCGCCTGTGGCATGAAAATCGTCCTCTCCGGCACCGATTCCCTGGGATTTCTTTTCGCCGAGGATGAGCAGCTCTATGACCGCTGCATTCTGTTGCACACAACCTTCATCCCCTACCGGGAGTTTGAGTTTGTGCTTGGCATCCGTGGGATCGATGAATATATCCGCTACGGAGGCACCATGAGCCTGGGCGGTGTCCACTACAACGAAGCCTCCTCCTTTGCCACCAAAGAGCGGGCCGACGAATATGTAGATACGGCCATCGCCCGGAATATCCAGCACTCCCTGCGCTGCTACCAGAACGAGGGCCATTTCCGACACCTCCAGGATCTGTATGAGACCGGTGAGCTGACCAGCGCCATCAACCGGGTGGTAGAGGATATCAACCACCGATTCACCTTGGAGGTGCTCACCCGCAACTTCAAATCCAACGACCTGAGCATCTCGGCCGGCAACCTCCGGCGTGACCGGGTCAACCCCACCGACATCCTGGACCGGGTCGATGTGGCCGCCGTGACGGAGAACCTGCGTGCCCTGCTGGAAATCCGGAATAAAGAGGAACAGACCGTCCCGCTCGATGATATCCATGCCGCGGAGATCAAAGAATACCTGGATCTACTGGACCTAACCCAGGACATTGAGGTACTCCACCTGCCCCATGTGGGCGAGAAGGGTTCCCGTACAGCCATCGCCCAGCCCGGTCTCCGGTACGCCCAGGCGTCCGCCCTGATTCAGAGTTTGCTGTTGGACGAAACATTCAGCGCCCTGTCTCTCCCTGAGCGCAACGCGGTACAGGAGCGTATCCTATCTGAGATCATGGGCCGGATGATGGAGGATATCGTCCTCCTGGAAACTAAGCTGGCCAATCCGAACAAGCAGGTGTTCGTCCTCCAGTTCCCGGTGGGCGAGTTCGACATGGTTGTCTTTGACCCAGCTGCGGCAAACTGTGAGATTTTTGAAATCAAGCACAGTGCGGAGATCGTGCCGGCCCAGTACCGGCATCTGGTCGATCCACAGAAGTGCGCCGAGACCGAACACCGGTTTGGTCCTATCATGGCAAAGTCGGTTCTGTACCGGGGAGAGTCTAAGATAGTCGATGGGGTCAAGTATGAGAATGTGGAAGTCTATCTGTGTAAGTTAGGGAAGCCGGTCTGATGATGCCAATTACGGATTCCATAGGACAGCGATCGTAACACAAGAGGAGCGTGGCATTTGCCCGCTCCTCTTTTTTCGTATCAGCTATGGATGGGGTTCCCACCGCCCATCATATTGTCAAACAGCTCCATACAACGCTCCACAGCCTCCGGCCGTAGCTTATTGTTCGCAGAGGCGATAAGCCACATCACCAGTTCCTCCTCCGGCAAGCAGAAAGGGTCATCCTCCCATGTCCCGAAGCGGTACCGCGGCCGGGGTTGCCGGATTGCACGCTCTACCTCATCCGCCGCCTTAGCTTTGGCAATCAGCGCCAGCTTCTTCTCTAAAATGATGCGAACCAAGTCTTCCAAAACACCTTCCTGCAAATATCTTTCGCAGACTCCTCTGGCAATCCAGCTGGCGGTCAGCTTCTTCAGAAACAGCTTTTCTGTATCCTTGAATGCTGCGGCCAGGCGGAAGACCGCAGGCAGGAAGATCGCATCCAAATTAGAAAGCACAACCGTCCCCCTCTTCGTCCTCATCCTCGTCCCAGGGGACTTCCGGGTCATCATCCAGGCTCAGCTGTCCATCGGCCGGATCCATCTCATAGTATCCATCGTTATTGACACTGTGCAGGGTTTCATAGACTTGATCCATGATCACTTGATCATCCTCGGCTGTCAGAGAAACCACAAAGGGCAGCCCATTCCGTAGCAGCACCTGGGCTAAGAACATGGTAATTGCATTGGATAGGGGAGTATACATAATCCTGCTCCGCGGAGCTATGTGACGGGCAAACTGAAAAAACAGCCCCAGGGATCATTGCCCCAGGACTGTTTTCTGGTTAGTTTATGATGGATGGAGCTATAAACACGACCCGCCGCACAGGGAGTTTTCTCTCGCATCAATGCGTAGTCTCATCTCTTTTCCATTCAGTCAACTTTCCGTTCTAAGTATGCTCGCATGGCATGGTACTTCCGCAACCCGTTTTCGGCGATCTCCCGACTCATCCGCCGGTGGTCAGCCAGCTTTTCCTCCTCGGTGCGCTCCGGGATGCCAAGCTCCGCAAAGACCTTCTCGGCAGGGATGAAGTGCTTCTCCTGCTCCTCCTTGGGCAGCTTCAGGATCTCGTCCAACTCCTCAGCACGCCGGTGCAGCTCCTCCCGCTCAGCGTCCACACGAGACTCGTCGAAACCAAAAAAGGTCATCTCCCATAGGACGGCCACGGCAAGAGGGATGGGCCCCACCTCCAGGATGTTGTATGGATCTACCTCATACCCCAGGATCTCCTCCCAAGGGGAGAGATCATAAGCGTAGCTGTCAGGGAGGATACGGGTGTGTGCCAACTCTTCAACCTGGTCGTCGGTGAGGCCCTCCAGGGTGGTGACCTTGGATAGCGGCGAATCCCAGTCAAACTGGGCGTCCAGGTCATCCTTCTTGAACAGGCAGGCGTCCAGGAATTCACGACGGCCCTCGTCTTCGTTGTCATCGACGAACGAGATGCCCAGGATCAGGTGCCCGGTGTCTTTGGGCTTTCGATCTTTCAGCGTGCCAATAAAGGCAGCGACTTGATCCACCACCCGGCCTTTCTTCTCGGGGGAAAGGTCATCGTATTTGGCAGCATACACCTCGGCAAGATCAGGGGCGGGGATGGAAAAAATGAGTTCTTTTATCAGCATTGCAAATTCCTGGGTGGAGAAACCATACTTTGTCAGCTCACGGGTGGCATGGGCCACCGCTTCAAACAGAGAGTCAGTCATCCTCGTCGTCCTCCTTGGTGAA